>NZ_JACASJ010000240.1:0-1809 GCF_013391025.1 Enterobacter sp. SECR19-1250
ATGCGTGATCTGATCCTTCAACTCAGCAAAAGTTCGATTTATTCAACAAAGTCGTATTTTGAAGTAAACTATTCTCATCCAATAAAGATAAAAACTGTTTAGGATATTGGCTCCTCGAAAGGGGCCATAAGCGCGAGCCTGTACCTCCAGCGATAACGATTGGTAGTATCATTTTATTTAACCAATAAGTTTAAAAAATTATCAACAATTGCAGACCATGAAAAATTTTTTATTGTATAACATGTTTTGCTTTCGCCTTTGATTTCAGTATCCTTGATTTCCTTCATTGCGTTAAGAATACTACCATGATCGAGGGGATCAAAATAATATGCATGTTCTTTAGCAATTTCATGGAAAACGTCAATATCACTACAAATAACATGGCAATCAAAATACATAGCTTCAATTAATGGCATACCGAAGCCTTCATACAGTGATGGGTTAACAAAACAGTAAGTTCGCTCGTAAATATTTTTTAATTCACTCTCAGATATTTTTTCTATAATAGTTACAAATTTATCAATTTGATATTTAGAAATCAAGGTCTCAATATGTTTTCTATAACCCAGATCACGACCTATAAGATATAATCTAGCATTCTGATCACAATTTTTCACATAGACAGAAAAAGCTTTAATTAAATTATCATGGTTTTTCCGCTTTTCAAATGTAGCTATATATAGAAAATCGATATCTTTTTTAGCTTTATTCCGCTTTACAGGATCAATTCCATTATATGATACAGCAATTTTATTAGGGTTAATATTGCAGTATTTAATTAATTGATTCTTGGTGAAAGAACTGACTGTTAATATATTAGGGACCATTCTCCATTGGATTTTTTGAAACAAACTTGATATTTTTTTTACTGCCGCACGATTAAAATCGGTGAAATTTCTAATATCGTGGACAAGCTGATAGTAATAATTACGTTTCGAAAAGATTAACGGGACCGGCATAAAATCATTAATAATCACTCCATCACGCCTATAAAAAATAAAAGTTAATTTTATACAATAGACAAGCCGACGAATAACAGAAGGCATTGAATCATAGCGAGGGAGAGTAATACTATTTTCAGCCCAATCAGGAGCTTCACCTTCTCTAACCAAAACAGTAAGATTTATATTTTCTCTTGATTGTAAGTTCTTCCCAAAAAAATCAAATCTCTTATTTGCACCAGTGACTCGATTTTTCTCATAATACAGTGAGCTAAGAATTATGTTCACAACACTCCTCATTCAAAGTGTAAGTATAGATTTTTAATTAGATGCAGTTTTAAGGTATTCTTCGATTATGATATTCTCATCGAATTTTTCCTGGGCTAATTTCCTAGCATCTACTTTCATTTTTATGAAGCTATTATAATCTAATTGCAGTACTTTATAAAATGCTTCCAATAAGCTTTCCAACGACTTTGGCTTGCATAAAAACCCTGTTACACCATCAATAACAGCATCGCGACACCCGATATTATCTGTAGTGATAATAATTTTTCCTGAAGCAGCAGCTTCTAGTAAAGATTTTGGAACGCCCTCACGGTAAAATGATGGCAAAACCACACAATCATAACCAATAAGAACTTCTGCCACATTATCAGAATGTCCCAAATATTCAATAACCCCTAATTCTTCCCAATTATTTATCTCCCTTTCATCAATAGCAAAGGGGTTGTTAGTAATTATTGGGCCTAAAAGAGAAAACTCAACATGGGGATATTTTTCTTTTATAATTTTTGCTGCTTCAGCATATAGCCGACTTTGTTGAATAAATCGAACTTTTGCTGAGTTGAAGGATCAGATCACGCAT
>NZ_JACASJ010000241.1:0-1773 GCF_013391025.1 Enterobacter sp. SECR19-1250
AATCAGCGAGTCAGCTTGGGAAGAAATGACCTGCTTATTCGCACCTTCCCTAAGAATGGTAATTGCATTGTGATCGTACGTAATAAATTTTTCTTCATTTTTCTGTTTATTTTTGCACAGTTAACGCTCTCTTCTGTGGCACAGGCTGAAGAGAACGCGACGGATAAGGGCTGGTTCTCCACCTTAACGGATAATGTTTCGCAGACCTGGAATGCGCCAGAGCACTATGATCTCTACGTGCCGGCCATCACCTGGCATGCACGCTTTGCCTACGACAAAGAAAAGACCGATAAATATAACGAGCGCCCGTGGGGGGCAGGTTTTGGTCAGTCGCGCTGGGACGAAAAGGGCAACTGGCACGGTATTTATCTGATGGCCTTTAAAGACTCCTTTAACAAATGGGAACCGATTGGTGGCTATGGCTGGGAGAAAACCTGGCGTCCGTTAGCTGACGACAACTTCCACGTTGGCCTGGGCTATACCGCCGGGGTGACTGCACGCGACAACTGGAACTATATCCCCATTCCGGTTCTGCTGCCGCTGGCCTCAATTGGTTATGGCCCTGCAACGTTCCAGATGACCTACATTCCCGGTACGTACAACAACGGTAACGTTTACTTCGCCTGGATGCGTTTTCAGTTTTAACTGAAAAAAGCTGACAAAGCGGTGAAAAAATGCGCAGTCGTTGATTCATATGGGATAAAAATCCGCCAGCGAAAATTAACGCGACTTTAGTCACTTTTTATCAAAGATCCGCTGGACAAAAGGTCCCACAATTGTTGTACTGGTAACCGACACAGCATTTGTGTCGTTTTTTAATGTAAAGGTAATTTTGATGTCTAAGATTAAAGGTAACGTTAAGTGGTTTAATGAGTCCAAAGGATTCGGTTTCATTACTCCTGAAGATGGCAGCAAAGACGTGTTCGTACACTTCTCTGCAATCCAGTCTAATGGTTTCAAAACTCTGGCTGAAGGTCAGCGTGTAGAGTTCGAAATCACTAACGGTGCCAAAGGCCCTTCTGCTGCTAACGTAATCGCTCTGTAATTCAGACGCGTCAGCAAGAATTTCAAAACCCGCTCACTGAGCGGGTTTTTTTCGTTTTGCATCAGCCAAGCAGATACATCTTCAGGAAGCTGGCAACGATCAGCACGCTCAACAACACCACGCCTGCGCTCATCAAACTCTCTTTCATTCTGTCACCCTCGTTCTGTATTGGCACCAGAGTGACAGAGAAAAATTAAGCCAACATTAACGCTTCGGCAGTTAGTGGGGGCTGGCGGAAGAAAATAGCCAGAATGCGATCCCGGTCATCGCAAAAGAGCCGAGCATATTTATCGCAACGTTCAGCAACGCCCAGCCGATACGGCCTTCCTGAAACAAAAACACCGTTTCCGCAGAAAAGGTGGAGAAGGTGGTTAAACCGCCGCAGAACCCGGTGGTAATCAATACCTTCCACATGGGATCGATGTGCGTCATACGGTTAAACCAGGCCAGACCCATGCCAATGATAAACGCACCAATCAGGTTTGCGGCCAGTGTTCCCATTGGAATCGCCTGATGCAGTGGATTAAACCGCATACTCAGGAACCACCGCGCAACGCTCCCCGTCCCCCCACCAATAAAAACAGCTAAAAGGAGTTGTAACACTGTAAATACCTGCTATTTGATGTGTAAGAGTGGCGAGTTTAACGCTGTTTATAATCAGGGGACAAATATGTATCCGTCATTCCGCAGCTAATTCCAGAATTTAAATAGCGTGATCTGGCGATCAG
>NZ_JACASJ010000242.1:0-1751 GCF_013391025.1 Enterobacter sp. SECR19-1250
GTCGGCGCGGGATTCCACGTTCAGGCGCACCACCGGCTCGGTATTGGACGAGCGCAGGTTAAAGCGCCACTGCGGGAACGCCATGCTGATACCGTCGGTACGGTCAATTTCCAGCGCGTGAATAGCAAAGTGCTGTTCCACGCGGGCAATGGCCTCAGCCGGCTGCGCCAGTTTGCTGTTGATCTCCCCGCTTGCCGGGAAGGCCGCCATACGGTCGCGCACCAGCTCGCCCAGGGTCTGACCTTTCAGGCACAGCAGTTCGGTCACCAGCAGCCACGGGATCATCCCGCTGTCGCAGTAGGCAAAATCGCGGAAGTAGTGGTGGGCGCTCATCTCGCCGCCGTAGATGGCGTCTTCTTCGCGCATACGCTCTTTAATAAACGCGTGACCGGTTTTGGACATCACCGGCGTGCCGCCTGCGGCAGACACCACGTCAACGGTGTTCCAGGAGAGGCGCGGGTCATGAATGATCTTCGCCCCCGGATTTTTCTCGAGGAACGCTTCCGCCAGCAGGCCGACAATGTAATAGCCTTCGATGAACTGCCCCTTCTCATCGAACAGGAAGCAGCGGTCGAAATCGCCGTCAAAGGCGATGCCCATATCCGCACCGTGTTCAATCACCGCATTGCGGGTGTCGTCGCGGCACTCTGGCAGCAGCGGGTTCGGGATACCGTTCGGGAAGTTGCCGTCCGGGGTGTTGTGTACCTTGACGAAGGTCACCGGCACGTTCAGCGCCTTAAAGCGGGCTTCCAGGGCATCCACCACCGGGCCCGCCGCGCCGTTGCCGGAGTTGATGACCAGCTTCAGCGGCTTAAGGTTCGCCACGTTGATGTAACCCAGCAGGTGATCGATGTACTCTTTATGCAGATCGATCTGCTTGTAGCTGCCGCGTGCAGACTCGTTCACCGGCGGGAAGTCGTTGGCTTCCGCCAGACGCTGCACGTCGCGCAGGCCGGTATCGCCGCTGATAGGGCGCGCACCCTTGCGCACCAGCTTCATGCCGTTGTAATCCATCGGGTTATGGCTGGCCGTGACTTCAATCCCGCCGTCCACGCCCAGGTGGAAGGTGGCAAAATAGATCTCTTCGGTACCGGAAAGGCCGATATCCAGCACGTCCACGCCCGCGTCCTGCAGCCCTTTCGCCAGCGCCAGCTTCAGGGATTCGCTGGTCAGACGCACGTCACCGCCCAGCACGATAGTTTTCGGTTTCAGGTATTCGCCGTACGCGCGACCGATGCGCCACGCAATGTCTTCATTCAGCTCTTCGCCCAGCTTGCCGCGAATATCGTAGGCTTTAAAACAGGTTAACTTTTCCATCATGACCCCTTTTTCAGGCAACAGTTGGCCCGCCCAATTAACAGGCAAAATATTTTTTATTCATTCGTAGGCCCGGTAAGCACAGCGCCACCGGGCATGATGCGAAGTGGTTACACCCGACCGTAGCGGTCCTGGAAACGGACAATATCGTCCTCTTCCAGATACGCGCCGGAGCGCACTTCAATTAAATCGAGAGGTATCTTCCCTGGGTTTTCCAGACAGTGTGTCGCCCCCAGCGGAATATAAATTGACTCATTTTCACCGAGCAGTTTCACTTCACCGTCGATGGTCACTTTGGCGGTACCCGCTACCACCACCCAGTGCTCGGCACGATGGTGATGCATCTGTACCGACAGGCCTTCGCCCGGCTTCACGGTAATGCGCTTCACCTGGTAACGTTCGCCCGCATCGATGGAGTCGTATTTGCCCCACGG
>NZ_JACASJ010000243.1:0-1680 GCF_013391025.1 Enterobacter sp. SECR19-1250
TTATCGGGTCTGCGCCCTGTCCGACTTCATCCAGTGGCATCAGCCCGTCATTGTGTGCGGCGGCTTCGTTCGCCAGCCCCAGCGCCGTGCCTTACCACGTCAGGCGTAGCAAGTCCGGGTTGCCGTACAGACTGCTGGCAACGTTTGCTGTGGTGGTTTTACCCGCGCTCGATTGCTCATAGAAGTGAATGCCGAATCCGTCAGCGCCAGCCAGCCCGATTAACGGTGCTGCAAGTGCGGCGGCAATGCCTGTCATCATCGCGTAGTTACCGTATGCCAGACGCGCAACACTCTTACGCCAGCTCTCTGAGGTTCCCGCCACGGTGTACCCGGCAGCGGCAGAACTGCGGCCACTGAATAAAACGGGTTGTGCAGGTGCGCCGATAATCTCCCCGTCCGGCATGATGTATGCCCCGCACTGCCAGCCAGTAGCGTGAGCAACACGCCACAATTCACGTGAGCCGCTACGCTGTAACCAGTCAGCCAGAATCGCCCGCAAGCTGCTTTTGGTGGTGACGTTAACCCCGCCCGCTTTCAGGGTGCGCCAGCCTTCGCGCTCCCCGATATCAGCCAGGGGGATAGCCGCTGTTGTCGGTATGCCTGCGCCAAAGGCCAGCCAGCGTAATATCAGATACTGATCCTTGTCGTCCCGCCCGGTGCCGATAACGTCCATCGGTGAGGCCAGCCAGCTTTCATTGTTGATAATCTCGCCGCTTTCCTTGTCCACTTTAGGCGTGATCCAGTAAACGCCATCTTTGCGGCTCTCAATGCGGGGTTTTAGCGGGTCTTTCTCTGGCTGGTCAGTTTTACCGCCCTCAATGGCCTGTAGTTGTGGTTTCACGCATTCCCCCTGCGGCTGGTACATCGAATCATTAAACGCAGCCGTAGCGACTTCCAGCCCGTGTTGCTGGTGGTAGTCGTTCCAGTCAGCTTTGCTGTCAGTCGGTGGCAGCGATACCCAGCCAGCCACGGATAAAGCCGCTTTCTCTGCGGCCTCCTTCCCGATGTTGGTGGCTCCGGTTTCGGAGGCTGCTGTAGGGTGGTCGTTATCTGCGGCGATAATAATTTGCGACTGCGGGTGTTTCCGGCGCATTACTCCGGCAACGTGGATCAGGTTCCCGGCGTCAATTGCCGCCAGTGTGAGCGCCTCCGGGCGCATCAGGTGAACAGAAAGAGCGGTAGCCAGCCCCTCGGCAATTAATACGCTCTGCGGCTGTTCTGGTGCGTTTACGGCGTGATATGCCCCGCGCTTCGCTGAACCTGTCAGAAGTCGCTTCTCTCCCTGCGGTGTAATGGTCTGCGCTGCTGCCACTGCGCCGGATTCGTCCACCAGCTCCAGCAATAACGAACCATCCGGCATAACCGGATAGTTAAACCCGGTCAGCCCTTTTGATTGCAGGTACTCAGATTCGCCCCGTGTGACGCTCTGGCGCATTCCGGCATACAGACGGGCAAACGTAGCCCTTCGCTGCTCTGCGTCCTCTGCTGCCTGTTTCTGGCGCTCCTGCTCACGCTGCTGGCGGTCAGCTTCCAGTTGCTCTCTTCTATGGCTCGCTGCCGCCGGGTCGGTTTGCGCTGCCCGGTAATCAATACCCAGCACGTCAGCGGCAAGCTGTGCCGCCTCCGTGGTGTCGCAGTTGTTAACCCGCTTGATTAAATCCAGCCCGTCGCCCGCGCCGC
>NZ_JACASJ010000244.1:0-1668 GCF_013391025.1 Enterobacter sp. SECR19-1250
TTATCGGGTCTGCGCCCTGTCCGACTTCATCCAGTGGCATCAGCCCGTCATTGTGGGCGGCGGCCTCGTTTATCAGCCCCAGCGCCGTGCCGTACCACGTCAGGCGCAAGGCATCAGGGTTGCCGTATAGACTGCTCGCCACGTTCTGCGTGGTTGTTTTCCCGGCGCTCGATTGCTCATAAAAATGAATCCCGAATCCGTCACGATCTGCCACCCCGATTAATGGCGCTGCCAGTGCTGCGGCGATGCCTGTCATCATCGCGTAATTACCGTATGCCAGCCGCGCAACACTGTTACGCCAGCTTTCCGACGTTCCTGCTACGGTATACCCGGCAGCGGCTGAACTGCGCCCGCTGAACAAAACAGGCCGCTCAGGTGTGCCGATGATTTCCCCGTCCGGCATGATGTATGCCCCGCACTGCCAGCCTGTAGCATGAGCAACGCGCCACAATTCACGCGAGCCGCTTCGCTGTAACCAGTCGGCAAGAATCGCCCGTAGGCTGTTTTTCGTTGTGACGTTGACGCCACCAGCTTTCAGGGTGCGCCAGCCTTCACGCTCGCCAATATCAGCCAGCGGGATAGCCGCTGTTGTCGGTATGCCTGCACCGAATGCCAGCCATGAGATAATAAGATACTGATCTTTGTCGTCGCGTCCCGTGCCGATAACCTCCAGCGGTGAACATAACCAGCTTTCAGCGTTGATGATCTCCCCGCTTTCCTTGTCCACCTTCGGCGTTACCCAGAAAACGCCATCTTTGCGGCTCTCAATGTGGGGTTTTAGTGGGTCTTTCTCTGGATGGTCAGTTTTACCGCCCTCAATGGCCTGCAATCGTGGTTTCACGGCTTCCCCCTGAATCTGGTACATCGAATCGTTAAACGCAGCCGTAGCGACTTCCAGCCCGTTTTGCTGGTGGTGGTCGTTCCAGTCGGCTTTGTAGTCTGTCGGTGGCATTGATACCCAGCCAGCCACGGATAAGGCGGCTTTCTCTGCGGCCTCCCTGCCTGTATTGGCTTCTCCGTTTTGGTGGTGGTCGTTGTCTGCGGCGATAATAATTTGCGCCTTCGGGTGTTTACGGCGCATCACTTCGGCAACGGGTAGCAGGTTGCCCGCGTCAATTGCTGCCACTGCCAGCGCGTCCGGGCGCATCAGGTGAACTGAAAGGGCCGTCGCCAGCCCCTCGGCAATTAAAACGCTCTGCGGCGATTCTGGCGCGTTTACGGCATGGTATGCCCCGCGCTTTGCTGAACCTGTCAGAAGGCGCTTTTCTCCCTGTGGGGTGATGGTCTGTGCGGCTGCCACTGCGCCGGACTCATCCACCAGCTCAAGCAGGACTGAACCATCAGGCAATAGCGGGAAAGTGAACCCGTCCAGCCCCTTAGCAATCAGGTATTCAGATTCGCCCTGTGTGACGCTCTGGCGCTTTTCTGCATACAGGCTGGCAAACGTAGCCCGGCGCTGCCCTGCGCTTTCTGCGGCCTGTTTCTGGCGCTCCTGCTCGCGCTGCTGGCGCTCAGACTCCATTTGCTCCCGCCTCCGGCTGGCTGCTGTCGGGTCGGTTTCCGCTGCCCGGTAATCAATACCCAGCACAGAAGCGGCAAGCCTCGCCGCTTCTGTGGTGTCGCAGTTGTTAACCCGCTTGATTAAATCCAGCCCGTCGCCCGCGCCGC
>NZ_JACASJ010000245.1:0-107 GCF_013391025.1 Enterobacter sp. SECR19-1250
TCAGCAAAAGGGGATGATAAGTTTATCACCACCGACTATTTGCAACAGTGCCGTTGTATGTTAGTCAGTACAGAGACGCAAAAAAAACAACGGCTGTTAGATCTCCA
>NZ_JACASJ010000245.1:198-1651 GCF_013391025.1 Enterobacter sp. SECR19-1250
AAACCAAAAACGAGGGTGTTATGTTCGGTCTAGGTTACATCATGTAAACAGGGGTGGTTGTATGTTAGTCAGTACAGAGACGCAAAAAAAACAACGGCTGTTAGATCTCCAGGAGAAAGACCGTAAAAACGCCTCAGAGAGCCTACAAGAGCAAAAGAACGCAAACTTCACCCAGGTATACCCTTTGGGCTGGAAACGTCTTAGAGAGCTTTTCAGGCTCAATTCAGGGGCAGCAGAGCTGTACTCTATGCTTGCGGAAAATATCGATGGTGCCTGCGGTGCAGTTGTAGCAGATCAGGCATATCTAGCAAGTTTGATGGGTGTTTCAAGGCAGACAATATCTAAATATATCAAATTCTTAGAGTCGCAACTGGTGCTAGTTAAAATACCAGTTGCAGGCAAAGTTTGCGCCTATGCACTAAATCCCCATGAAGTCTGGAAAGGATATGACAACGCCAAGCCTCATGCGGCTTTCCTAACAAAAACACTGGTCAACAAAGACGGTGACATCCAGCGAAGAATCATGGCGATGTTTGCAGGTAAAGACGATGAGTGAAGCCGCAGACACACTAAAATCGGCTCTCCGACTGATTACAGAGATGATCGACATACTTGAAAATAGCGATGATGCAGAAGCTCCCCAAGCATTTTTTGAGGCTTACCACGAAGCGAATGGTCAATTGAATTATGCGGTATATCAGGCTCTACACCCGCTTTTGAGAGCGCAAAGGGGTCAAGGTTCGCCATCGGCGACCGCGAAGCGGCCTGACCTTGACGGCTTGGAGTGAACCCCACCATTGGCGAAGGTGGTTGGTTTCACGAAGTGAGGCCAACCACCTGTTAAGCCGCCCTTGACGTTGACCTTCCCGAACATCAGAAATCCCTGCGAAAACCCCTCAGAATCGGTGCGTTCTGCCGTGCCAAAAGCTTAGTAAGCCAGTATACACTCCGCTAGCGCTACGTGACTGGTTCAGGGCTGCGCCCCGAAACCCGCAAAGGTCAAAACCAAAAGCGTCTGGCAGGTGGTTGCGCTCACTGCGTGATCACAACCACCGCCGGGTAGTGTGGTTGGTCTTTTTTGGCGTCAAGGTCAGGCCGCTTCGCGGTCGCCGATGGCGAACCTTGACCCCAAAAATGCCCGACCAAAGGGAGGGAGCTACTCCGAAGATCCCGGTGCGAGCATCGGGATCTTTAGATAAGAAGGGAATTGTTTGTATGTTATTGTTTTTTATTATATTTCATATTTACGTTGTAAACTTATAGGGTTTACAACGTTGTAAAGCTCTATGGGGTTTACAGATTTTAACAGCATGTAACCAAAACGCGACATCTTGTAAACCAAAAACGAGGGTGTTATGTTCGGTCTAGGTTACATCATGTAAACAGGGGTGGTTGTATGGGCACTGTTGCAAAGTTAGCGATGAGGCAGCCTTTTGTCTTATTCAAAGGCCTT
>NZ_JACASJ010000246.1:0-1648 GCF_013391025.1 Enterobacter sp. SECR19-1250
TGCCAGCTCCGAGTGTCGCGACAGCGTTTTCATTTTTTCACGCAACCAGCTTTCCAGGGTACTAAGCAGCGGTTTCGTTTTCCGCTGACGTTCAGCAAGCCGTTGTTCCGCCAGCATTCCTCTTATTTCCGCCTCCACGGCATACAGTTCGCCGATACGCTTCAGGGCTTCCTCCGTCAGGGCTGATGGCGTGCGAACGTGCACATCGTGGATTTTACGGCGGGCGTGAGCCCAGCAGGCGGCTTCCGTTATCCGGCCATCGCGGTACAGCTCGTTGAACCCGGCGTACGCATCCGCCTGTAGCACACCGCTGAACCCCGCAAGATGGGTCTGCGGATGGATGCCTTTTCTGTCGGGGCTGTAGGCGAACCACACCGCCGGTGCCAGCGCTGACCCGGCGTTGCGGTCATCACGAACATACGTCCACAACCGCCCGGTCTTCGTCTTCTTATTGCCCGGCAACAGCACCTGGACCGGGGTATCATCGGCATGGAGTTTACCGTCAGTCAGGACATAGTCCTGAAGCGCCTCCTCCAGCGGGGACAGCAGCCGGCAGCATGCATCCACCCAGCCCGACAGCAGTGAACGGCTCAGTTCCACGCCCTGGCGACCGTATATTTCAGACTGACGATACAGCGGTGTGTGCTCTGCATACTTTGAGGTCAGCACGCGGGCCATCAGCCCCGGTCCGGCGATACCCCGCTCAATGGGGCGCGAAGGCGCGGGGGCCTGCACGATGGCATCACATTTTGTGCAGGCATGTTTTTCCCGTACGGTCCGGATCACCCGGAAGGCGCTGCGCATCAGCTCCAGCTGTTCAGCGGCATCCTCACCCAGGTAACTCAGCGCACCACCACACTCCGGGCAGCAGGAACCCGCTGGCCGCAGGCGTTTTTCATCGCGGGGGAGTGATTCGGGGAACGGTTTGCGGGTGCGGGTCTGACGCAGAGTGCGCTGTACTGCCGGGTCATCCACCCGACCGGTCAGCGTATCGCTCTCTTTCTGAAGCCGGTTCAGATCGGCTTCCATTTGTGCGATACGGCGGGAGACTTTTTCGGAACGGCTGCCGAAGTTCATCCGGCGAAGTTTATCCAGCTGCGCCTGCAGATGGTCTATTTCGCGCTCCCGGTCTGCCAGCTTTTCCAGCAGGGCACGGTTCAGCGCTTCCTGTTCGGCAAGGCGCTGTTTCAGCAGAAGGATGTCGTCAGAAGAGATGTCATTCATAAGCCAGCATTTTACCAGGCTTATTCTGCGACAACCAGGATAAAGAAGCCTACAGCATGGTCAGGGAGGTCAGCAACCGCTTCGGCTGTCGCCAGTCGATGCCTTCCAGCAGCATTGCCAGCTGCGCCGGGGTCAGGAACACTTTGCCATCGCGAGCTGACGGCCAGGCGAAGCGCCCGCGCTCCAGCCGTTTGGTCAGCAGGCACAGCCCGTCGCCGGTGGACCACAGAAGTTTAACCTGACTGCCGCTGCGGCCCCGGAAGATGAAGACATGGCCGGACATCGGTTCGTCTTTCAGCGCCGTCTGCACTTTTGCAGCCAGCCCGTTGAAGCCGTTTCTCATATCGGTAATACCGGCAACCAGCCAGATTTTGGTGCCTGTTGGTAGCGGGATCATCGCTTCAGTTCCTGTATCAGCAGAGTC
>NZ_JACASJ010000247.1:0-1595 GCF_013391025.1 Enterobacter sp. SECR19-1250
GCTTATGAAGACATTACTAACATCGGGGTGTACTAATCAACGGGGAGCAGGTCAACATCATAAAAGTGATCCCATCATCATTGGCGGGAACATGTTAGGTGATTCAGCCCTTGAACTGATCGCTGAATTCGATAGCACCAAGCATCTTCGCCCGGATGTCGCAAAATCAGTTTGGCACAACTCGCTTCGCTTACCCAACGGTGAATCACTAACGAATGAACAGTGGTCTAGTATCGCAGATGACTATATGAGGAGAATGGGATTCAGTGATACCCATCTCCGTTGCTATGTCTTACATGACGACGATGGCCAGCACATACACATTATCGCAAGTCGCATAGATCTCAATGGTGGGAAGCTTTACTTGGGTAGGAACGAAAACCTCATCAGCACACAGATCATCAGTAAACTCGAAGTCGCTTATGGCCTGACAGTGACCAAAACGGCATCTCCCCCATCGCAAGCACAACCGAAGCGGAAGAGAGTGTCCCGTAATGAGAAAATGCTATCGGAACGAACCGGGGTGCTTTCACCAAGAGAAGCTCTGCAGCAGATACTTGATAAAAGTTTATCTGATAAGCCGGACCTTCTAACTTTCACAAAACGACTGGAAGAAGCAGAAGTAACTTGGACAGCGAATGTCGCAAGCACAGGCAAAATGAACGGCTTCTCATTCTCCTACCGCGATATAGCTTTCAAAGCTTCGCAATTGGGTAAAAGTTACAGTTGGGCAAATCTTATTAACAGGCTCAACTACAACCCAGATCATCTAGAAGCTCTTCGAATCGACATACCTTCAAAGGAAGTTTCTCAAGCTCCCATGCCAATACCTGTTCCTGTTCCTGTTCCTGTTCCTGCTCCTGCTCCTGCTCCTGCTCCTGCTCCTGCTCCTGCTCCTGCTCCTGCAATAGTTTTGAAAACCGCTGAGAGAAAGGAAAGTATCGGTAAAAAAATTGCAGAACTGGAACTACGGCTCAGAGAAGACAAACGGAACGAAATCGTAGAAAAGATCCTTCAAAAGAATGCAGCCAAACAGCAAAAGCATCTCAGGCTCACCGGCTGGATTCCCTTTTTACAACGGCTCATAGAGCTTCTCAGAAAATATGGAAAGAGCATCCTCCACAAGGTTCCTACAAACTTCTCAGAAGTCTATTCAACACATCATCTGAAACCTACAAGAAAAATTCGTTTATAGACAGCTAGTTGTAAACACCTTTCGTAACCTAACTCAATTGCTTAGTAATAAATTTGTGTTTAGTCAAGAAAATATTGATCGTTATTACAGATCGATAATCTAGTTATGATAGACAATAACTATCAAGTAACAATCATCGATCGGTACAAGCAATTTTACTAAAGCGAGTCGGTCATCGAGAATCTCTGTAAACGCACCATTTAATCTTCCAGATTGGGATAGCTATGGAAAACGAAACAATAAAGTGCCCGTTCTGCTTTACACAAAGTCCTCATGGTGTGCGGATTTGCAAAGGCTGTCATGCAAAGGTCGCTTACGGTGAAAGCCCGCTCAGTGTGGCATTCCTGTGACTTTGTTGAATAAATCGAACTTTTGCTGAGTTGAAGGATCAGATCACGCA
>NZ_JACASJ010000248.1:0-1540 GCF_013391025.1 Enterobacter sp. SECR19-1250
CAACCCGCTACGGGGGAGACTTACCCGAAATCTGATTTATTCAACAAAGCCCCGGAGGGCTTACGCTGGGCGTCGGGATCTGGTCGATGCATTTCATTGGTATGTTAGCGATGAAAATGCCCATGATCATGAGCTACAACCTCTGGTTAACCCTCGCCTCAATGGGCGTCGCGGTGGTGGCGTCTATGCTGGCAATGAATATTGCCGTGACGGGCGCTCGCCTTTCGCCCTTCAGACTGCTTCTCTCTACCTTAATTCTGAGCGCAGGCGTGGTATCAATGCACTATATCGGTATGGCCGCACTGATGCTGGACAGCCCCATCATCTGGGATCACCCCATCATCGGTTTATCCGTATTGATTGCCGTAATGGCCTCCGGTGCCGCGCTCTGGTTGGCCTTTCACCTGCGGCATCAGCGAAAAGGGATCTTTATCAATCGCATTCTCGCCGCTTTAGTTCTGGGCGCTGCCATCTGTGCCATGCACTACACCGGCATGCGGGCCGCTCAATTCAGTGATATGGCTCATGCCCTACCCGGCGGTATCAGCGAACTGGGATTATCGATAGGGGTGTCGGTCACCACGGTGTGCCTGCTCGGCATAATGTTGATTATCTCACTCATTGATTCCCACTGGCGTACCAACCGGCTCACGGACAACCTTCAGGCGCTCAATCGACAGCTTGAACTACAGGCACGGTTTGATGCCCTTACCGGCCTTGCTAATCGCCACCAGATGGATCTGCGCATGCAGGATTGCCTGCGCAGCGCGTTGCTTAGCAATAAACAATTTGCCGTGATCTTCCTCGACGTTGATCACTTTAAACAGGTTAATGACACCTGGGGACATAACGTCGGGGATGAGTTGTTAATCACCATTGCGCAGCGCATCACGGCGAGGCTTACCCGTGAGATGACCCTGGCAAGATTGGGGGGCGATGCCTTTATTCTGCTGGTTCCAGAATGTGATGACGACAAACTTCAATCCCTCCTCTCAACGCTGCTCGACGATGTGCGCCGCCCGCTTTCCGTATGCGGGCATACGCTGAGTACAACGCTCAGCGCAGGCGTCAGTCGTTATCCGCAGGATGGCGAAACGCTGCATGAGTTAAAGCTAAAAGCAGATGCGGCAATGCAGTACGTTAAAAAGCAAGGCCAAAACGACTGGGCGGTCTACCGGACAGAGATGTCGACGGCGATCCCGGCTAACCCCGGTTTTTTGCAGGAACTCACGCAGGCGCTTGAGCGCGATCAGTTTGAGCTGTGGTATCAACCCACCTGGCACGCTGAAGAGAGAACTATCCACGGCTTTGAGGCGCTTCTTCGCTGGCGACATCCCGAACAAGGCGTGCTGCTGCCGAATCTGTTTTTACCTTCGCTTGAACAGACGGGGTTAATTATTCCTGTAGGTAACTGGGCGATTGAGGCCGCATGCCGTCAGCTGCATTTCTGGACTGAACAAGGTTTTGCCCACTGGACGTTGTCTTTTAAGGAAGGTGCGAACAAGTTCCTGATATGAGATCATCATATTCATCCGGAGCG
>NZ_JACASJ010000249.1:0-1533 GCF_013391025.1 Enterobacter sp. SECR19-1250
ACACAACCCGCTACGGGGGAGACTTACCCGAAATCTGATTTATTCAACAAAGCCTATTCAGTTAAAAGATTGTCCTGAAACGGTTACCAGCGCCTCGGTGACATTCGGCGGGACGCCTGACAGTAACAACAAAGATATTCTTGCTGTGACATCAGGAACCGGTTCGGCGTCAGGAGTGGGTGTTCAGTTGCTGGATAAAACAGAAAATCCACTGAGTTTATATACGGCCTCTGCTGCATATACGCTCACGCCAGGTACCACAACAAACGATCTGCAGTTTGGTGCACGTTATATCCAGACCGGAGGAACGGTGTCTGCCGGACTGGCGAATGCCGCTTCTACCTTCACTATTGTTTACAACTAATAAAACAGATATTAGCTACCCCAGTGGCTAATATCTGTTATTGCTTTATTACGGTGTCACTATGCGAAAATATCTTCTGGCCTCCTCTTTTTTATTTATTGCCTCCGTTGCCCATGCGGGTATTACCATTGGCGGCACACGCGTGGTCTACCCAGAAAGTAAAAAAGAATCCTCTATTGGGATCACCAACCCGGACAATCTCGATTATCTGGTGCAGTCATGGGTCGAAACCGAAGATAACGCACGTGAGAAAGCGCCGTTCCTGATCACGCCGCCGCTGTTTCGCCTTGATGCGAAGCAAGAGAACGTTCTGCGCATCATCAGAACCGGGGGAAACTTACCTGCCGATCGCGAATCGCTGTTCTGGTTGAATATTAAATCCATCCCCTCTTCTGCGCGCAATGAGAGCGTTAATACGCTGCAGATTGCGATTAAAACCCGTATTAAGCTGCTTTATCGTCCGTCAGGTATTACCGGAAAACCGGAAGATGTTGCCACGCAATTATCCTGGCACACCCGGGGAAACCAGCTGATTGTCGAAAACCCCACGCCGTTTTATATGAATTTCCAGGAAATAACGCTCGACGGTAAAAAGGTCGATAAAGCCACCTATGCCGGCCCAAAAAGTGAAACCCATTTCGCGACACCAGGAAATATTACAGCACACACCGTGACCTGGAAAATCATCAATGATTACGGCGGTATTAGCCAGTCCTATAGCGCACAGATTAAATAACGTCTGGAATAGCGAAAATTATTATGAGCTGGGACTACTCCACCAAACCACCCAAACAGCACGGACGCTCAATGCTTATTGCATTGGGCTGCACGCTGTTGGGTGTGTGCGTGCAAAAAGTTCTGGCCGATGATTATTTCAACCCGGCGCTACTGGATATTGATAACCCAGGTCAGGGTAAAACCGACCTCAGTATTTATGAGATTGGTCCCGGTCAGGCTCCCGGTAAATATCACGTTGACGTTTACGTCAACAATAATAAAGTGGCAAGCAAAGAGATTGAGTTCACGCTGAAGAAAGACGCCAGCGGTAAATCAACCCTGCAGCCGTGCCTTAGCGCCGCCCAGTTAAAAAGCTTCGGTATTAATACCGAAAAATTCGGGTAATGACTCCAACTTATTGATAGTGTTTTATGTTCAGATAATGCCCGATG
>NZ_JACASJ010000025.1:0-54452 GCF_013391025.1 Enterobacter sp. SECR19-1250
CCATCAGCAAAAGGGGATGATAAGTTTATCACCACCGACTATTTGCAACAGTGCCCTGATGTGTGCCCTCCTGCTGACCGCCGCGTCAGCATGGGGTGCGGCGACACCGCGCGGCAGCGCCTATGACAGCCGCATGCAGAACATCCCCTACAACAGCCAGAACACGACAGTGATTAACACGCGGGCGGGTTACATCACGACGCTGGTTTTTGACGCCGACGAGGAGGTGATCACCGCCACCGCTGGTTTTCCGCAGGGCTGGACGATCACATCCGACCGTAACCGCGTGGGGATTAGCCCCGCGCCGGTGAAGCAGCCGGTAACGGATGCGGACGGCAAAACCGTCCAGAAGATTTTCACCCCCACGCAGCAGGACTGGCAGACCAACCTGTTTGTGACCACCACAAAGCGCGACTACAGCCTGATGCTGAACGTGATCGATAACGATCGCGAGGCGGGAAATCTGGCCTTTGTGGTGCGCTTCAGCTACCCCGACGATACCCGCAGGCAGAACGACGCAGCCCGCCTCGCCCGTCAGCAGGAGCTTCAGGCCGCGCAGGAGAAAGAACGCATTCAGTTTGCCCTGAAGAAATCCACTGCGCCGCGCAACTGGAACTACACCCGCAGGGTGGCGGCAGGTTCGGAGTCGATCACCCCGGATTTTGCGTATGACGACGGCCGGTTTACCTATCTCGGCTTTTCACCGCAGAAGCTGATCCCGTCGCCGACCGTCATCGTCGGCGGCAGCGAGCAGGTGATCACCCCGACCTTCAGCACCGAGGGTAACTACCGGGTGATGGTACTGCGCTCTCTTTCTCCACGCTTTGTGCTGCGCTACGGCAGCCAGGTCGTGGGGATTGAAAACGGCAGTTACGGGAAAGTCACCGTGGCGAACGGCAGCACCGTCTCACCGGATGTGAAACTGGAGAGCAAATGATGAACGAACAGGAAGACATTAAAACCGCCGCCGAACTGGAGGCGGAAGCCCGCGAGCGGGCGCGGGCAGAGATTGACGGCGATAAACCCGCCGCAGGCGCGGTGCCACCCGGACAGCCACAGGTGGTGCAGCACGCGAAACGCCGCAGCCGCCGCACGCTCGTGCTGGCCGCCATCAGCCTGGTGTTACTGGTCATTATCGCCACCGGCGGGGATTACCTGATGGCGAAACTGAAGGGTGACGGCAGCGGGAAAAGCGCGAGCCATGAACCGGAATCGCACGCCACCTCCCCCGCCCGCGAGCGCAATAACCTCGGACGGGATCTGAACCCGCTGGGACAGCTGGCAGACACAACCGGCCAGGAGAAGACTACTCCGACTGATACCGCCGCGCCACCGCAGGCATCACCGCCCCCCCTGACGTTTGACAAGGTCAGCGCCCTGGCAGACAGCGCCCCAACCACTGCAAGCAGCGCCCCGAAAAGCACGGCCAGCAGTAACGTATCACCTGCGGGCAGCGCGTCCGCGCCAAGCTCTGCAACACCCGCCGGGCAGTCGCAGGATAACGGGCTGGCGCGCATTACCGGCGTGAAGCGGCTCGGCCTCGATCCGGATTTGTACATTCCGGCCGACCGGCATATCCCCTGCGCGATGATGCAGCGCTTTGTATCGGACGTGGGCGGGCGCTTTAACTGCCTTATCAGCGAGGACATTTACAGCGCCAGCAACGCCGTGCGCCTTATCCCGGCAGGCACTGAGGCGCGCGGCCTGTACCGCACCGGCACGCTGAAAAACGGGCAGGGGCGTCTGTTCCTCGCCATCACCGAGCTACGCACGCCGGAACCCGGCCGCCTAGTTATTCCGATGGTTGACAGCCAGGCCGTGGGGGCGCTGGGCGAGAACGGCGTCGCGGGCTGGATAGACAATCACTGGCTGGAGCGGATAGGTAATACCCTCCTGCTCGGCACGGTACAGGACTTTGCCGCTGCGGCCTCCGGCTCGTCGCCGGGCAAGGATCGCAACACGGACTACACGGAGAACACCCGCGCGGCCACGGCGGAAATGGCAAAAACGCTCCTGGAAAACAGCATCAACATCCCGCCGACGATGTACCTCAACCAGGGTGACGTGATTGGCCTGGTCACGGGGGCGGACATTGATTTTTCAGACGTCTACAGACTGCGCATGAGGTAAGCGATGGACGATAAACTGACTGATACCCCGTCAGAGGGCAACGTCGCGCTGTCACACCTGCGCGATCTGTTGTTCGGGGACTACCTGAGCCGGGAGGGGCTGACGGAAATTGCCATCAACCGCCCCGGAGAGCTGCACACAAAAATCAACGGGGCGTGGGAAATGCACGCCTCGCCGGTCACGCTGCGCCAGTGCTCGTCCTTTGCCAGGGCGCTGGCCGTGTGGAACAACGACACCATTGATGAAACGTCGCCTATCCTCTCGGCCACGCTCCCTACAGGAGAACGCTGCCAGATAGTGGTGCCCCCGGCCTGTGAGCGCAACACCATCTCAATCACCCTGCGTAAGCCGGACTACTTCCAGCGCACCCATCAGTCGTATATCGATGCCGGGTTTTATGACCGGGTGCAGGGTACAGAAAAGGTGGAATCAAAAGACGGGGAGCTGAGCCGCATATACCTGTCCGGGAATATCCCGCTTTTTATGGAAAAGTGCGTGGAGTACGGCAAAACGCTCTTTGTGGTGGGGGAAACAGGCTCTGGGAAAACCACCTACATGAAGATGCTGCTGCACTACATTCCCGAGACGCTGCGCCTTATCACCATCGAGGACAACCCGGAGCTGAAGTTTTACAGCCAGAAAAACTACGTTCATCTGTTCTACCCGGCGGACGCCGGAGAGGGCGCAATAGTCACCTCTGATCGCCTAGTGCGCGCGATTTACCGTATGAACCCCGACCGCCCCCTGCTCGCCGAGGTGCGTGGCCGCGAGGCGTGGGACGCACTCAAGCTGATTGAGTCCGGGCACGAGGGGTTTATGTCCTCCCTGCACGCGGGCAGCCCGCGCGAGTGTATCTCCGGGCTGATAGACCGCTGCTACGAGCATCCGGCGTGCCGGGGCATGCCGGTTGACGTGCTGCTGCGCAAGGTACTGCACTGCGTCGACGTCATTGTGAGCGTGGACGTTCACGGCAACGTGCGCCGCATGAGCGACGTCTATTTTAAACCCCTGCACATGCAGGCTATGAAGGAGAGTTTCAATGATGCTGCCTAAACTGACCGGCCTGACGGCGATCGTCGTCCTCCTGGCGGGCTGTTCTTCGCCGCCGGAGCCTGCGGCCGTTGACTGGTCACAACCGGCGCAGCCGGTAACGACCACCCGGCCGGTATGGGAACCCAACCGTCTTATCGTGGCCTCGCCGGTGACGGAAGGGCACTGGTCGCAGGTGCTTGCGCGTTTTGAACCCGGCGGGATTTACCCGGCCGCACAGTGGTACGCGGTTGCGCACGCCTCGCGCGCGGTAGTAAATGCCCCGGACGGCCAGCGCTTCTTTGCGGCCAAAACCTGGCTCCGCGAGGGCGGCTACAAGGGTGTGGTGGAGTTTCGCCCCCGCTCCGGCTGCCTGACCTGCGACACCTCAGAAATCGTCTTCTACCGATAACGGCGGCGACGGTCTGAGTCCTTCAGACCGTCACCGGCGTTGAACAACCAACGGGCGTTAGCGCCCTGCTTCCCTTCAGAGGAAATCATCATGAAACACACCGTAATCACGGCGGCGCTGCTGTGCGCCCTTACTTCTCCGGCGTTCGCCGCCGATGGCCAGAATGCCGACCCGAATGACCCGTGCGCGATGGTGCTGTGCCTGGCCGGAAAGCTCGACGGCAGCAGTCCCGCCGAGTGTGACCCGATGTACAAAAATTTCATGAGCATCAAAAAGAAAAAAAAGGGGTCGTTTTTACCCGATCACACCGCCGCAGCGCGGCAGAAAAAACTGAGCGCCTGCCCGTCCGC
Organism: Enterobacter sp. SECR19-1250; assembly: GCF_013391025.1. Taxonomy (NCBI): domain Bacteria; kingdom Pseudomonadati; phylum Pseudomonadota; class Gammaproteobacteria; order Enterobacterales; family Enterobacteriaceae; genus Enterobacter; species Enterobacter sp. SECR19-1250. Next base: position 3,922 of record NZ_JACASJ010000025.1, read on the forward strand.
TGACAGCGCCATTGTCGGCAAGATCATCTCGAAATTTGGCCGTATGAACGGTTGGTAAAACGGCAGCCGTAAAGGAGACACCACGTGATTAATCAAACCGTTTCTATTAATAACTTTTCCGGGCTGCTGAAAGATGAGGAGCTTCCTGCAGGTGATTTGCAGACGGTGCTGCTCGTTTTGTCGGAAATCAGCCAGAAACAGGATCATTTTCAGGCCAACACGTCCGAACTCGTCCAGCTCGCCGCGCAGCACTCGCCGACCTTCCAGGCATTACCAGCAGAACGTCAGTCGTTCTTCCGCTCCGTGCTCAGTATGCCGGTCTTCTTTTACACCGTTCCGCTGAGCGACGACGAGGCGGCGGAATGGGAAAAACTCGACGATAAGGATGCACTCCAATGGCAACAAAAACCGGATTTATAGCCCCGCCGTGGCCGCATGTGCGTGGTGATTCCGTTAGTGCCGCGAGCCTGATTTCTCGCATCGAGAAAGAAGCGCATCGCGGCTGCGGCCTGCATTACGAAATCTACCAATATCGCGCCCTGTGCGAATTGCACGATGTTCTGACCAATCTCAGCGTCCGTGATGCTGAGACGTTCATGACAGTAGCGGCGGATCATGGCTTTAGTCTGTCTGATAACGACTTTCAGGAAAGTCGAATGATGTACTTCGAAACGATGGATGAAATCAGGAGAGATCAAGAATGAGACTGTGGATTGCAGAAAAACCCGCAGTCGCGAGCGATATCGCGAAAGCGCTGGGCGGCAACTTCACCCGGCACGACGGCTATGCCGAATCGGCGACCGATATCGTGAGCTACTGCGTCGGCCACGTGCTGGAAATGGTGCCCCCGGAGACGATCAACCCGGCCTACGCCACCTGGTCGCTCGACACCCTGCCGCTGAAGCTGTACCCGGTACAGCTTCAGCCAAAAGCGAGCGTGGCAAAGCAGGCTAATACCCTGGTGAAGCTGATTCGTCGCCCGGATATCAAAATGGTTGTCCACTGCGGCGACCCGGACGACGAGGGGCAGCTCCTGGTTGACGAGGTGCTGGAGTTCGCCGGAAACACCGCGCCGGTGAAACGGGCGCTTATTAACGACAACACCGCGCCAGCGGTGAAAAAAGCCATCAACTCCCTGCGCGATAACAGCGATTTTCGTGGGATGTACCTGAAAGCCCTGATGCGCAGCGCAGGAGACGCGATTTTTGGCTTCAGTATGAGCCGCTGTTACACCCTCAAAGCCCGCGATAAGGGCTATAAGGGCACGATTTCGGTTGGCCGCGTCCAGACGCCGGTGCTGGGAATGATTGTGCGCCGGTGGCGCGACAATCAGGCGCACAGCGAGGCGTTTTACTACCAGCTCGCAGGGCAGTTTATCAGCGGTACGGACGTTGTCTGCGCCCGCTGGCAGACGTCCGAATACGCGCCGGTGGACGATAAAAAGCGGCTGACGGATAAGGCCTGGGGGGAAGGACTCGCGAGGGCTCTGGCCGGAAAACCGGCCAGCGTGCTCGCGGCCGCCACCGACCGGGGAAAAACCACTGCCGCACCGCTGCCGTTTAACCTGCTGCGCCTCCAGGTGTATATGAACCGCAGGCACAAACTGACCGCGCAGCAGACGCTCGATATCACGCAGAAGCTCAAGGACAGTAAATACATTACCTACAACCGCTCTGACTGTTCTTATCTGTCCGATGAACAATTCAACGACGCGCCACAGGTGGTGGCGGCCTTAAAAACGCTCGACGTTTTTAACGGCCTTACCACCGACACGGCGCAAAAAAGTGCGGCGTTTGACAGTAAAAAAGTCACCGCCCACACCGCCATTATCCCGACGACGAACATGCCGGATTTAAGCCGCCTTACCGACAAGGAAAAGGCGGTTTATCTCGCCATCGCGCAGTTTTATCTCGCGCAGTTCGTGGCGAAAAAGCGCTATGACGAGTCGATCGCGGAGATTAAATGCGGTGACGAGATGTTTAAAGTCTCGGCGCGTAAAACCACGGATGCGGGTTTTACGACGTTCCTGAACGACGCGGAAGAAGACGACGAGGAGGACGAAAACAGCACCGCGTTTGAGGCCATCAGCCGCCTGCAAACCGGGGCGACATTAACCTGCCGCGAGGTGGTGATTTCGGAGAAAAAAACTAAACCGCTGCCGCTGTTTACCGAGGCGACCCTGCTCGCTGCCCTCGTTCGCGTGGCCGATTTTGTCGCCGATCCGCGCATTAAAAAATTGCTCAAGGAGAAGGATAAAGACAAAAAAGATGAACACGGCGGCATCGGCACACCGGCGACCCGCGCGGCCATTATTGAGACGCTGAAAACCCGCGATTACATCACCGTGGAAAAGGGCAAATTTATCCCAACTGCCGCCGGGCTGGCGTTAATTGATGCTCTGCCCGACTCGGTGACGCAGCCGGATATGACCGCCGTATGGGCTGAAAAACAGGCGGCGGTTGAAACCGGCGAAATGACCATCGAGCGCTTTATTGATGGTCTTTACGCGGAAGTTTCCCGCCTGGTTGAGAGCGCCGATATTGCCATCAGCGCGACGGAAAAACAGCCCGTTAAAACGGCGCTTAACCGCCTCGCGGTTAAATGTCCGTCGTGCGGTTCTGAGCTGGTTATGACGCCGAAAACCTGCGCCTGTACGGGCTGTCAGTTCAAAATATGGCTGGAAGTGCGCGGCAAAAAGCTAACGGAAAAACAGGCCGAGAAGTTAATCGGCAAGGGCAAAACCGACGTTATTAAAGGTTTTAAATCGAAGAAAAACGACGACACCTATTCGATGATCGTCACGCTGAAAAACGCGCAAACCGGGGAACTCGGTTTTGAATATCCACCACGCGATCCGCTGAAAGGATTGAACGTATCTATGCCGAAGGAGCTGAAATTATGAACCGTATCCAGGACGAATTAACCTCAGAGCGCGCGCTGAAAAAGTTTTTACGTGAAAGTGATTTTGCCTTTCTGGAGATGCTGAGTGCACGTATTTCAGCAGCACTTGATGAAAAACGCGCAGAGCATATCGAGCAGGAAAAGCTACGCCGACAGCGGGAAGAAAAGCGCAATGAATTGCTGGCGCTGATTGAATCGGAGGGCTTTTCACCGACAGAGCTGGTTAGTACAAGTCTCGCCAAAAAGTCGGCAAAACGCAAAGCTAAATATCAGTATTTTGAAAACGGCGTGCATAAAACATGGTCAGGCGTCGGACGCGTGCCGGTTGTAATTCAGCAAGAACTTGACGCCGGAAAACCTCTTGAATCCTTCCTTATTACCACCGACTAACAACGGCACCGGGTCGGTTTTGACCTGGCTTGTCAGGCTTCGAAGACTGGCGAGCATGGCGATTCAATTTTGAAAAAATTGCTAATCGACAGGCCGCCTGAGTCTGCGAAGTGGCAGGAGGCGAGTAAATTCAATTTCGAAGAAATTGCTAATTTGCGTCGCCGATTCCACTTTTTGAGCGCTCACCCCAAGTGAGCCGAAAAAAGCCGGGGGGGGCCGAATAAATTTTGCCGCCCCAGCGAGCAAAAAGACGCGCCCACGCGTCGGTTTATTTGGGGGGCTTGCCCCCCACACCGTCGTGCCTAAGTCTCCGGCCAAAAGCCGGTAGCGTGGCGCGACCACCCCCTAAAAAGCCTAGTTTCCCTTTAATTCGTCTTGTGAGGAACGAACAAGGCGAAGAAAAGGGCTAAAACAGGCGTCTTTTAGGGGGTGGTCGCGCGTAGCGCGCGACGGTGTGGCCTCTTTTGACCTTGGGGGTTTTGGCCGGGCGTTCAGCCAGGACATTACCCCCATGCGACATGCAGTAAGGGCGTCCAGCCCGCACGTAATGCCGCACGCCGTTAGATCGCGGGAGTGTACCTCCTGCGATCATGGCCGCTTGGCGGCCACTTCTTTTGCAGCATGGAATCGGTCAGTCAGAACGATCACAACCTGTGACCGTTCTGACTGACCGATGGTGCTGACCGAATTTAAGTGAAGGAGAATATCGTGATATTCGACAAACTGAATCATTTGCTGTCGCCGATAGCAAATGCCGTCCTGGCCTTTATCGCCTTTTTGCAGGCGCATCAGCTGGCGTTAGCACTGCTGTCCGGCGTCATGCTGCCTTTTATATTTTCTGCGAAACACGGCGGTCAGGAAAAGCCGACGTTTCTGCAAAGGATCTTAATTCTGCTTTCCATGATCTGTTTTGTTTTCGGCTCGATAGCGCCAGTGGCCGTTTGGTTTTTACAGCGCATTTATGGCCGGAAAGATATCGCCAGTCCGCCGCTGCTTACCTGGACAATGGCGCTACTGTTTACCGTCGCCGGTTTTATTCTGCACGTGGTTTTACAGCGTTTGATCTCGCCTGAATTTGATAAGGTCAAACGCGGCATGGTGAAAAAAACCAGCATGGAGCGCGACCGCAGAACCGACGTTCGCAGGGTAAAAGAAATTTTACCCGTCACCACCGAATACGATCCGATGGATTACATCGATCTGACTAAGGGGATTTTTATCGGGCTGAGCCGCGAGGGTGAGCCGCAATATATTCCGTTAAAAGAATGGCAGACCCAGCACGCCGACATTATCGGCACCACTGGTGCCGGTAAAGGCGTCGTAACCGGTATTCTGCTTTATCAGAGCATCCTCGCCGACGAGGGCGTTTTTGTTCTCGACCCCAAAAACGACGAGTGGGCACCGCACCTGTATAAAAAAGCGTGCGCGGACGCCGGAAAACCCTTTGTGCTTATCGACCTGAATAAACAGGAATACCAGATGAACCTTATCGACGGTATCACCGCCGACCATCTGGAGGAATTATTCGTGGCCGGTTTCAGTCTGGCGGAAAAAGGCGAGGCGGCGGATTTTTACCGTATCGACGACCGCAAGGCGGCGAGAACGGCGGCGCAGTTCGTGAAGGATAATCCGGGCGCAACCGTGCGGGATATTTATAACGGCGATTATGTTCAGGGCATTGGCGAGACGATTAAAGCCTTTCACGGTAAAACCGAGGAGCTGGCAATGCTCAACAGCATTAACGCGCCAGGCGGTTTTGCGCTGAAGGAGATTTTCGACAAGGGCGGCTGCTGCTACATCATCGGTTCGATGCGTAACTCTAAAATCATTACCGCGCAGCGCATGATTTTAGTTCGCCTGTTCCAGCTCGCGGAATTGCGCGACCGCGTCGCGGGGAATATCCGCCCCATCGCCATCTTTAAGGACGAGGTGAAATATCACCTTTCCAAACCGGCGCTCGAAGGGTTAGGCGCGGCACGCGATAAAGGCGTCCATATATTAATGGCGCACCAGTCAATTGCCGACCTGCGCGACTGTCCGGCGGATTTAAACGGCGACGCCGTGGTTGGGGCGGTCGTGGAAAACTGCAAGTTTAAGCTGGTATATAAACTTCAGGATCCAGACACCGCCGAATGGATTGCGCGCATGTCTGGCACGATTTTAGTCGATGATGAAAGCCGAAAAGTCACCACCACGGCGGTGCTGACAGAAAAAGTCGATAACGAGCGCATGCTTCGGCAGGCGGAAAGCTATTACATCGACAGCAATATGCTCCAGAACCTGCCGAAGTTCGTCAGCTATATCTTCAGCCAGAACGCGCTCGCGTTCCCGTCGTTAATCTCACCGCTCAAGGTTAAAAAAGCCCCACTGGAGCTGTTTACCCTGCCGCCGGTCGCAGTCGCTACGGTGGCAGAAGTTAAACCGGTGCTGGATCTGGATTTTGATAAAACGGTTCCGGCAGTTCCGGCACCTGACATTATTCCGGTCAGCGCAACAACCACCAAAAAACCCTCAGCAACGCCAATACCCACTCCGCCGGTGCAACCTGACGAGGAGTGGCTGATGGCATCACAGCCCGCTCCAAATGACGAAATACATTCGTTGCTGGATTTATAAAATAAGGAGTTTCTATGCTTATTTCGTCGTATCAGGAACGTTATGCACGCAGCACTGAAAAAATTCGCGTACTGCTGAATTTTCTCAAGGAGGAAACCTACAGCGATTTTCAAATCATAAAGCTGCTTTTTGATTTTAAATCTGACCGCCCTCTCTACCGGTTGTTGGAGAAGGTGGAGAAAATGGGGCTGATTCAGAAACACGTGCATGAATCCCGCGCGTCGAGAATATCCCTGTGGGGCATTACCGCCGACGGGCTGGCCGTTATCCTCACGGCGGACGACAACATAATGCCCGCCCGCTTTGAACCCTACCGCCTGACCGGCTGGTCACTCGACCATCACCTTGATAACCAGCTAGTGCGCCTTACGCTGGAGAAGAACGGCGCGACAGGGTGGATTAACGGCGACCGTTCAACGTTCCTCAGTCAGTACAGCGTCAAACACCGTCCCGACGGGCTTATCAGCCTGCCGGACGGCAGGCTGATCGCCGTTGAAACCGAACGACGTATCAAAACAAAGGCGCGCTATCAGTCCATCATGGCGAGCCACCTGCTGGCTATCAGCGATAAAAAATGGCGGTACGCGTTTTACGTCGCCCCGGACGAGGCGAAAAAGCGCGCCCTGAAGATTATTTTCGACAGCATCGCCAGCGTGATCGTGAAAAACCAGCATGTGCAACTGGAGGCAAAACACCGCGACGTCTTCCGCTTTTACACCCTCGATGAACTGAAAAACCTGGAGCTGGACAACTATGCGTAAAACCACCCTTCTGGTGCTGGCCGCCGCCCTCTGCGTGCCCGCGTTCGCCACCGCCGCGCCCGTCCTGACGGCGGGTTTTTCGCCGTCTGACGGGCGCCCTGCTCTTGAAATCGTGCTCGGCGCCATAAACAACGCCAGGCAGAGCATTGACGTCGCGGCCTACAGCTTCACCAGTAAGCCGGTCGCGACGGCGCTCGCCGGTGCTAACCGGCGCGGCGTGGCCGTGCGCGTGGTGGCCGACGAAAAGGCGAACAGCGACCGCTACACCGCCGTGACGTATCTGATAAACCAGGGCGTGCCGGTGCACCTTAACGGCCGTTACGCCATCATGCACAACAAGTTTATGGTGATCGACGGCAAAAACGTCCAGACCGGGTCGTTTAACTACACGGCAAGCGCCGTTTCACGCAACGCGGAAAACGTGCTGCTGATCGAGGATGCGCCGCAGCTGGCGGAGACGTACCAGCGAGAATTTAACCGCCTGTGGGATGAGGGCACCCCGCTGAATGCCCTGTACTGAATCAGCCCCGTCTGCGGACGGGGCTTTTTTTTTTACTCCACTTCCAGCCAGGCTTTGCGCCCTTCAAGATGCAGCGCTTTCAGCATGGCGATCACGTCTTCTGCTGAACGTCCGCCATAGTTGAGACGGGTCTGCTCCCCTTCAAACTCCACCACGATAATGGTGTCCAGCGTCACCGACAGCAGCTCGCGGAGATCACGTAGCGTCTGCCCTGTACTGCGTGAATGCATGCACTGGGTTATCCGGTTGGCCGCCTCCTGGCACAATCCCTCTACGGCCTCGCGATATGCCAGACGCTGATCGAGGTTGCCCTCGATGTCGCTGATCAGTTTAACCACCGCCGTTTTGACGGTTTTGATTTCAGGAAATTTCGTTTTTGGGGAGCCTGACTGCTCCAGCGGGGATACGCTGGTCGCCGGTGCAGCTTTAGGGGCGGTTGTCGGGGTGTGCAGGTTCATCGTCATGGTCGTTTCTCCGTCAGTGTGAATTTCGTCTTCGTATCGCCTGACGGTTCGGCCTGCCCGGAGTCGTTCTGGTCAGCAAGGGCGCGCAGCGTGCCATTTACCCTTGCTGACCAGGTTGTGACGGGGGACGATTACCGGAAGCTGATACGCAGGAGAAAGGCATCACAGGAGAAAATGACGATGTGCACACCCGGACTTACCGCCCCTTTAGCTGCGGCGGCGAAAGCCGTTACGTCATTTTTTACGTAAGACATCGCGCCGTTACGTATCCCAGATACGTAACGGCTGCCGCCTGAAAAAGGGTTCATTTTTTTTGAATCTGTCCTGTTTTTTTTCCCGTGCCGGCATCAGCTGCAGGACGTCCTGCAGCTGATGCCGGCCGCGTTACAGAATTATAAAAAACAGTGACTTATATAATTCCCTCCCTGATTCTCTCTCTTTCAAAAATTCTGAAGCCCTGCACCGCAGGGCTCCAGCTGTCAGCAGTCCATCAGCCAGCGGTGCGCTTTTGAGGCCGCTGCCGCCGCTTTAAAGATGTAGCGCTTGTCTCCCTTCAGGGCTTTCAGCCAGGACGCGATATAGCTTTCATGCTGCACCTCTCCCGTAATTCCCAAATCCGCCATCAGAAACGCGCTGCCCAGCTCGGCGATCAGTTCCTCAAACGCATACGCCTCAGAGCCAAACTTATTGCCTTTTTCACGATTGAGGCGGGACGCTGCCCCCGTCCAGTGAACCAGCTCATGCAGGCCGGTGGCGTAGAAGTTCGCCGCGACCGCGAAGCGGAACCGCTCCGGCAGGACGATTTCATCGGTGGCCGGACGATAGAACGCCTTTACGCCCTGCTCGGTGATTTTTGCCCCGCTCCGGGTCATGAGTGCTTCCGCCTGCGGCAGCGGATCGAAACCGGCAACCGGCTGCGGCACGCTCTCGATGCTCAGGCCGTCGATTTGCTCCACGTTAAACACGGTAAAGGCTTTCAGCATCGGGATTTTTTCGATTTCCCCGTCCTCGTCCTCTTTCTCCAGAGTCTTGTAAAAGATGGCCGTCGTGCCGTGTTCACCTTTACGAACCTGGCCGCCCAGCTCCTGCGCCTGTTTGTAGGTCAGCCAGCGCTCGTCCTGAAAACCCTGTTTTGCCGCACTACACCACAGCAGCATGATATTAATTCCGCTGTATGCCGTGCCGGTGCTGAAGTTGGCCGGTAATCCCGCCGCTGCGCCGTTGCGAACCCACGGGCACACCCACGGTTTAACGCCGCTTTCCAGGGCTGCAATGATGCTGTCCGTTACGGTCTGGTAAAGGTCTGTTTTGACTGCGCCAGCACGGGCTTTGCTTTTGCCCCTGGAAAATTTCGTTTTTGAGGAGCCTGACTGCTCCAGCGGGGATACGCTGGTCGCCTGTGAAGCTTTAGGGGCGGTTGTCTGAGTGTGCAGGTTCATCGTCATGGCTGTTTCTCCGTCAGTGTGAATTTCGTCTTCGTATCGCCTGACGGTTCGGCCTGCCCGGAGTCGTTCTGGTCAGCAAGGGCGCGCAGCGTGCCATTTACCCTTGCTGACCAGGTTGTGACGGGGGACGATTACCGGAAGCTGATACGCAGGAGAAAGGCATCACAGGAGAAAATGACGATGTGCACACCCGGACTTACCGCCCCTTTAGCTGCACGGGTGAAATCGCCCTTCAGCGTCCGGAGGACAGGTAAAAAAAGCACTGACGACGTCAGTGCTGCCTTTGTGGTGTGCGGTGTTACACTGCCGCAGCCGGTCAGTTCGCCCTTCCTGAATCCGGGGGCGGTTTGTTTTCGGGGACGTTCTGACCGGCACTCCCCCATCACTTGCAGAAATTTCACCGCCCTTTATGTCGCGGTAGGGATACCCGTTACCGGATACCCCCCGCACAGATCCCGGCGTGCGCGATTTACGCACCGGGCTCCTGCCTCGGGTGTCTGGCGGTGAACCGCTCCACAGGCCATGGATGAAGAACCCGAACCCTTGGTAGCCATGCGGCTGCCAGTTTGTTTGCTTTCGTCCAGGTCGTATCATCCTTCTGGCTCCTGCGCCTGAGCGCCCGGCGCCAGAGGTTTGTTACGTGTGTCCTGAACTTCTGCATGGTGGGGAAGTTGCCCGGTACCGAGTGATAGTTCAGGTATCCCTGAACCACTCTCCTGAGCCATTTTCCCTGTTCGGGGATTGAGTAATGCCAGCGCCTTCGCAGACCGTCTTTGATGGCTTTCAGAGTTGCCGTCATCCGATCCCGGCGGGTCTTTCGTATCAGCATGAACCTGCCGTTGCGATCTTTCCCGCTGATGTGCGTGAACCCGAGGAAGTTGAACGTTTCTGGTTTGCCTTTTCCCCTGATGGCACGGTTTTCGACAGCGAAGCGGCCGAACTCCATCAGACGGGTTTTCTCCGGGTGAACCGTGAGTCCGAACTCCCTCAGTCTGCGCTGCATGGCTATACGGAAGCGCCGGGCATCGTATCGTTTGTCGAACCCGATGACGATGTCATCGGCGTATCTGACCATTACCACATTGCCTGTGGCATAGCGACGTCGCCACTGATGCGCCCACAGATCGAAGACGTAGTGGAGGTATATGTTTGCCAGCAGCGGTGAGATGACCGCACCCTGTGGGGTGCCTTCCTCCGTTGCTCGCCATTGACCCTCCTCCGACGTCCCGGCTGTGAGCCACTTACGTATGAGCCTGATTACCCTCCGGTCGCCGATCCGATGCTCTGTGAACCTGATCAGCCATTCGTGGCTCACCCTGTCGAAGAACTGACTGATGTCGGCATCCAGTACCCAGTTTACGTTAGTGCGTACCAGCCCTGTGGCCAGTGCGTCCAGTGCATCGTGCTGGCTTCGCCCGGGTCTGAACCCGTATGAGAACCCCATAAAGTCGTTTTCATAGACTGCGTTCAGGATTTTCACCAGCGCATACTGGACGATCTTGTCCTCCAGCGAGGCGATGCCGAGCGGGCGTTGTTTTCCATCCGCTTTTGGGATGTAGTGACGCCTGCCGGGCTGCGCCCTGTAGCTGCCCTGATGTAGCCTCCGGTGCAGATCTGTTATGTTGTTCTTCATGTTTCCGGCGTAGTCCATCCACCTGATGCCATCCACTCCGGCGGCCGCTTTCCTGCTCAGGGAGAGGAATGCGGCTTCCAGTGCTTCGACTGTCAGCAGGTGGAACAATGCTGTAAACCGTTCTTTCTTCCGCTGCTTCGCAGCTTCCCGCACGCGTGACAGCCTCTGTGACATGCTTTCCCGGCTCTGTGTCCGGCGCATGTGTGGCTGTTCCGCGTTCCCCTTGGCCCCGCTCCTTCGCTCCACTGACTCCGCTCCTTTCGGGTTGTTCGCCTGCTTCGCCGCTACTATGAGCGAGTCCGACTTCTCCTCTCCGTACATCACCGGCTATGACTCCTCGTCTTCCCGGTGCGGGCCATCTCCGACACTGGCAGATGGTCAGAGGGGAGATCTCCCGGTTCCCGCGTAGAGATCGTATTGACATGCCAGGGTCTCAGACCCCGCCGGGTCCATGTGGCACTCGCAGTATCGCACCCTATGATGTTGCCTTCCGTTAACAGTACAACGTCGGCACCCGGTAATTTAATATACATTTCGTGGCTCAATGGCTGGCCTGTCAACACCCCTGTCAACGCTTCGCCCCATACCTCGCGGTATGCCACGCATGACTCGGGGACCTTGTGGATTGCTGGTCCTTCAATGGTCGGGGACTTTCACCCCTTGATCTCTACCGGTCTCCCGGCGCACACTGTGTTTATATACAGTATTCATGATTAACCAGAACGATCAAGAGACGGGAGGGGAATTTTCCGGAACTCGTTGAAAGTCGAAAATTTTTAGTTCAACAAGGCGCGCTGGCGAGTATGCATTCTGGAATGTTTAATTTTTCTTAATTATTTCAGGCAGTAGCTGTTCTATAACCCCCACAACGCTTCTGACCCTGTGTGGAATAAAGCGAGCGTCCGGATAAACCGCATAGAGAAAGCGGTCGGGTAACCGCCACGCGGGGAGTACCTGCACCAGCGTGCCGGTTTGCAACGCCCGTGCCGCGAGCGGTAGTTGCATACCGCCAATACCCATGCCTGCCTCCAGCGCCTGTAACAGGGCGTCGCTGGTATTGGCTCGGAAAACGGTATTCACTGCAATATCAATCGTTTCGTCATCAGAAACCAGGCGTAAGGGAGCGTCCAGCGGGATGCCGCTGAATCGCACGTGGGGAAGCGCCGCCAGCGCGTACACGGACTCTACCGGCGGGAATGACGGGGCGGCAAAGAGCGGCGTTTCAATGCGTGCCAGTACGCGTGCGGCATGGGTTTGCGGAGGCTCCGCGCTCAGCCGAAGCGCCACATCCACCCCTTCGGTGACCAGATCGGCGATGCGGTCATCAAGCGAAACCTGCAGATGTAATTCAGGATTCATGCGCTGTAGCGTCAGCAGGCGCGGCAACACGATCTGGCCCAGGCCGCTCGGCAACTGCACATGTACGGCCCCCTGATATTGATGCTCAATCGGGTTCAGGCGTCGCTCTGCTTCCTGCATGGCCTCCAGCACAAGCTGCATATCCCGCCGGTAACGCTCACCCTGCGCGGTGAGCTTCATCCTGCGCGTTGTACGATGCAGCAACACCACACCGAGCTCTTCCTCAAGGGCGGCGATCTGCTGGCTGACGGCGGACTGCTTGATCCCGGCCAGGCGGGCGGCAGCGGAAAAGGAGCCCGCTTCGGCGACGCGCAGAAAGGTGGAAATGGCGTTGAGCTTATTATTCATTTCGTGATTCTGCTTATAAATGCCATCGGATTCGGGGGGTATATCAGAAAAAAATAATAGATCACACTGTGTCTGTCACCCCTTTCGGAGAAACACCATGAATAAGACGCAGCAACACAGGGTCGCGCTGGTCGCTGGCGCCAGCGGGATTGTTGGCAACCAGCTGGTCAAAACGCTTTTGCGTAATCAGTGGGAGGTTATTGGCCTGAGCCGCCAGGCGGTATCTCACCCTGAAGGCATTGCGATGGTTAATGTTGATTTACTGGATGCACAGGACAGCGCGCGGGCACTGTCATCGCTCAGCGGGATCACTCATGTGTTTTACAGCGCCTGGGTCAATGCCGCGAACTGGACAGAGATGGTTGAACCGAACGTCACCATGCTGCGCCATCTGGTCAGTAACCTCGAAAACACGGCGCCCCTTGAGACGGTCAGCCTGATGCAGGGCTACAAAGTCTACGGCGCGCATCTTGGCCCGTTCAAAACCCCGGCACGTGAAAGCGATCCCGGCGTACCGGGCGCGGAGTTTAACGCGGCCCAGCTCAGGTGGCTTAGCGATTTTCAACGGGGAAAAGCGTGGCACTGGAGCGCCATCCGGCCGGGCGTGGTGGGCAGCACGGTGCCGGGTAACGCCATGAATCTTGCCCTGAGCATCGCGCTGTACGCATCGCTGTGTAAGGCGCTGAATTTACCGCTGCGTTTTCCCGGCGCCGAACAGACCTGGCACAGCATTGTTGATCATACAGACGGTGAATTGCTGGCAGAGGCGACCGTGTGGGCCGCCACGTCGCCGGTAGCAGAGAACCAGGCATTCAATGTGAATAACGGTGACATCTGGCGCTGGAGCGAGCTGTGGCCACGCATTGCACACTGGTTTGAACTGGAGTCTGCCCCCCCGGTCCGGCTCTCATTTCAGCAGTTGTTTACGGACTACCGCACGGTATGGCATGAACTCGCCGCAGCTCGCGGGCTGGTGGAAAGCGATATTTTGCAGCTGAATGACGGCCAGTTTGCCGACTTCGTGTTTAGCTGGGATTACGATATGTTTGGCGATGGCAGCAAGCTGCGTCGGGCCGGATTCACCTCCATGCGGGCCACCGACGAGATGTTTTTCAGCCTGTTCGCACAGCTCAGGGCGGCACGCATTATTCCCTGACAGGGGGGATGTTGTTCTCAGGAACGAACCCGTTATACTCGCTCATGACTGTGATCAACGGGATTGGTGAATATGCGGGAAGCAATCAGCGTTTTATTAATGGCTCTGCCGGTTATTGGGTTATATCTGGTGATAAGGAATGGAGTGAGGTCATTTCGCCAGCCAAAACGCATCGTTTCAGATGCCCAGGGCAAGAAGAAAATATCCACTAACCCGTGGTTTTTTGATTGTTTTTCCCGCAAGGTTTATTTTTATGATGAGCGATATTTTTATGAAATTCAGAAGGATAGAACCACTCAGGTTGAACTGGCCAGGATAGTAAACATTAAGCCGGGATCGACGATGGTCAATAATCGTCGGATCTGGTCAGTAAGCTATGTTGAAAACGGAAGGGAAAAACAGGTGCAGTTTTACCCGAACGTAACGATGTTTAATCATAATTTCTCTGCTTTTTTGATAGCGGTAAAAAACGCCAATCCACACGCCGATATTAAAGATCTTTCCATTTTCAATTTCTGAATGCCACCATGCGGCATTCAGAGACGATCCAGCCAGTCACTAACCATTAACGCATCGACGCTCTGAACGCGGTACCCGCCAGCCCGTCACAAATCGCGACGATGCACCTCCAGCGCATTGATCAGACCTTCGGCCTCCTGGCAACGAAGGAGGACGCCAGATCCTGCTGGGCAATATGCTGAAGACCATCACCGCAAATGGCACAAAGACACAGCAACTGGCGGAAGAGGATATTGCTGAGGTCCTGAGAACCCGTTTTGCGCTGACGGCCGCGTAACGGATCGGGGGACAATTTCGCTTTCAGCACAGACCGGGTTTTATACGCTGTGCCGGTTGCGTAAACCGTCCCCCCACTGTAATAACAGACTGAACGACGCGGGCAGTACCGTGAGTGTGACCAGCGTCGCGACCAGCAACCCCCCGATAATGGCATACGCCATAGGTCCCCAGAATACCTGGTGCGAGATGGGGATCATGCCCAGAATGGCGGCACAGGCGGTCAGACAGATAGGTCTGGCCCGGTGCTCTGCGGCTGCGATAATGGCGGCATCGTTCGTCATCCCCTGAGCCAGATTGCTGTCAGCTTCGCCGAGCAGGATCACCGCGTTACGAATGATCATGCCCGCCAGCGCGATCACGCCCAGCAGGGCGACGAACCCCATCGGTGTTCCACCCGGCAGCATCGCCAGAACGATGCCCGGTAAGCCAAACGGGGCCATGAACAGGGCCAGAAACATCCGGGAATAGCGTCGTAGCTGAAGCATCAGCAATAACAACATAATGACCAGCGTCACCGGAAGAACGGTAAAGACAGAGCGGTTTCCTTTATCGGATTCCGCAACCGCGCCGCCTTCCTCAATACTGTAGCCCGCAGGCAAACGGGCACGCAGTTTATCCACTGCCGGGCGCAGCGCGGCGGAGACGACCTCGGCTCTGAGTCCCGGCGCAAGGTCAGTTTGCACGGTGATAAACGGCAGGCGCTGACGACGCCAGACAACCGGATCGTCCACACCCCAGACCGGCGTTGCGACAGCACTGAGCGGAATTTTTTTGCCATCGTTCCCCTCAACGGTCAGTGACGACAGTGTGGCCAGATTAAGACGTTCACTGTCTCTGGCGCGGAGCACCACATCCACCAGCCGGTCATTATCCCGTATTGAGGTCACGACGCTGCCGGACCAGACCGTATTCAGCGTCCGGGCCAGACTTTCTGACGACACGCCCGCAGCCCGGGCCGCCGTCTGATTCACCTCAAGAGTAATCACTCTCTCCGGTTCACCAGCGGTCTGGTTGACTTCACGTGAGAGCGGTGACTGGCCAATCACCTCCGTCAGGTGATTCGCCAGCGCCCGAACCTTCATATAGTCCGGCCCGCTAACCCGGTATTTGATTGGCCAGCCGACCGGGGGGCCGAGCTCCAGGGGCGATACGCGTGTGATGATGTCGCTAAATTGCGTCGCCAGTATCTTGTTCAGCTGTGCGTGCAGACGGTCGCGGGCGGCGAGGTTTTTCGCGACCACCACCAACTGGGCACTGTTTTCATTCTCCAGCAGCACATCCATTGGCAGATAAAAACGGATAGCGCCCGATCCTACGTATGTTGAGTAATGATCGATATTGCTATTGCCTGCCAGCGCCTTCTCCAGCTTTTCAGCCTCTCTTTGCGTTTCCGGCTGTGAGGCGTTGGCCGGAAGCGTCAGGCTCACCAGCAGCTCTGGTCTGTCGGAAGCGGGAAAAAACTCACCCTGCATAAATGTCGTCCCGTATATGGACAAAACCAGTGCGGCAAGGGCGCAAAGCACGGTGGTGAGTCGGTGGCGCAATACCTTACGCAGCAGCCAGTGATACCCGCGAGCAAGCCGCCCCGGGCCGGAGGCATGATGCCTGACGTTCTCCGGCAGCAGCCATGTCCCGGTCAGCGGTGAAAACAGGATTGCGACCACCCATGAACACAGCAGGGCAATCAGCACGACCGCAAACAGAGAAAAGCAGTATTCACCCGCGCTGGATGCCGCAAAGCCGACCGGAATAAATCCGGCGATCATCACCAGTGTGCCGGTGAGCATCGGGAATGCCGTCGTGGTGAACGCCCGGGTTGCCGCTTGCCGACGGGAATCGCCAGCCTCCAGACGAGAAACCATGGTTTCCACGGTGATCATGGCGTCATCCACCAGCAGACCCAGCGCAATAATCAGTGCCCCGAGCGAGATGCGCTGCAGGCCAATCCCGGCCAGCATCATTCCGGCGAAGGTCATGGCCAGAACCAGCGGGATTGCCGCAGCCACAACCAGCCCCGCCCGTAGCCCCAGAGAGACAAATGAAACGGCCAGGACGATAACCACCGCTTCAATAAGGACCCTGATAAAACTACTCACCGCGTCGCTGACTACCGCGGATTGATCGGCGACCTTCACCATCTCGATACCGTGCGGCAGCCCGGCGCTGAGGGCGGCCACTCTTTGATTCAACGCGGCGCCAAAGCGCAGCATATTGCCTGTCGGCGCCATTGAAATCGCCAGCCCGATAGCCGGTTTTCCGTTAACCCGGAACGCCGGTGAGGGCGGTTCGGCGCTTTTCCGGGTGAGGGTGGCAATGTCAGTCAGGGGGATATAACGATTGTTAATATGCAGCGTGACCGCGCGTAAACTCTCCTCTGAGCTGAGCGCACCGCTGACGTGGAGTGCGATGTTCTCCTGCCCCGTGCGTATGATGCCCGCCGGGACGACTGCATTCTGCGCCCTGAGCGCCTCCGCCACCTGCTGAATATCCAGACCCATCCCCGCCAGACGGGCCGGGGAAAAGGTCAGAACCATCTGTTCCTGCTGTTCACCCAGCAGGGTGGTTTTGCCGATATCCGGCAGGGACATCAGCTCCCGACGCAGTGTCTCCACCCGATCCCGAACCTCCCGCAGGGTATAGCCTTCGGGGATGAAGCCATAAATTGTGCCGAACGTGTCGTCAAATTCGTCGTTGACATCAGGGCCCTGAACGCCTTCTGGCAGGGACGGGGCGATATCCTGCATTTTCTTCCGCACCTGGTACCAGATATCCGGCACCGTTTGCGGCGGCGTATCATCGAGCAGGTTGACATGAATAACGGTGCGTCCTGCCCGGGTTTCGCTTTCGATATAATCAAGCCAGGGGATCTCCTGTAACTTTTTCTCAAGCGTATCCGTCAGTAGGCGAGTCGTGTCCGCTACCGATGCCCCCGGCCATTGCGCGGAGACCACGGCCGTTTTGATGGTAAACGCCGGATCTTCGTTGCGCGGCAGGCGCTCGTAACAGAACACGCCCATCGCCATCACTAGCAGCATAAAGAAACTGACCATCTGCTGATTTTTAAGCGCCCAGGCGGAGAGGTTAAATGTCTCTTTTGTGCTTCTCATGTTCATGGCTGCTCCTCCCCGGCAATCACCTGTTCTCCTGAGCGTAATTTGCTCACGCCAGCCGTAATCACCCTGTCACCGGGCGCAAGACCGGAGGCGATGATGACGGAGGAGGCCGTGTAACGTGCAGGCACAACCACGCGCAGTTGCGCCTGAGATTGCCGGTTGATTACAAACACAGCGGGCTTGTCTGCGTAACGACTCAGTGCCGACGCAGGAAGGACGTAACCGCACGCGGCACTGGAGGGCAGGGTTACGGTGACGCTGGCACCCAGTGCCATGGCGGCGGGCGAGTTGTTCAGGGTGGCTCTGACCCGCCAGGTACGGGTCAGGGGATCGGCCTGAGGCGTGATATCGCGTAACAGAGCTGAAGCATTGACCGTCGGGTCGCTGAGCAAGGCGACGCGGAAATCAGCCTTATCTGGTGAGGGGATCTCATCAGGCGCGGCAACATCAAACACCACATCGCGGGCTTCACCGGTCGCCAGCGTCAGCACCGACTGGCCTGCGCTGACAATCTGGCCCGCAGAGGCGCTGACCGCGGTAATGATGCCTTCCTTCGGCGAGAGAAGGCGGGTCCAGCCCAGGCTTTCCCGGGCGTTGCGCAGTGCCGCCTCGCTACTTTTCAGACGCGCGCTGGCGACAAGCCAGTCTGCACGGGCTGTGTCGAGTTGTGTGCGGGCTATAGCGCCGGTGGACATCAGCGTTTGCATTCTGTTGACGTTGAGCGCGGCAATCTGCGCTGAGGCTTTGGCACCCTCATAGTCAGCGGTGGCCGCGTCGAGCTGATTTTGTCCGGTGGTATTGTCGAGGGTCGCCAGCAGTTGCCCGGCGGTAACCCGATCGCCAATATCGACGACGCGCGTGAGGATCCTGCCCCCGGTACGGAAACTCAGCGTCGTCTCATCATGGGCATGGATCTCACCGGTTCTTTCCAGTGCTGGCAGCGTTTTCGCTGAACCCACCACACTGTAGCGTACCGCCCGCACGGGGGGCGGCGTGTTTTCGTGTTTATCGCCGCAACCGGTTAGCGGGAAGATAGCCAGGGCAAGTATCACCAGGGGAATAAAGTGTAGCCAGGAAAGGGTGCGCGCCACGCTGTATACATGATGCAGGCTGTGGCGGAGGGAGAGAATGAATTCGTCTGACATAACGCCGCTCCAGAAAAGGGATGGCGTTATTTAATCGGCTGTTCATCGAGAAAGATTCGATGTTGTGTCAAGGGTTTATCAAGAGCGGGAATTTTCCTCGTCACAAGCGCGCCAGGGCAGTTGGATGCGCACCAGAAGCCCTCCGGTTTCTGGTAATGACGCGCTAATACTTCCCCCATGCGCCTGACAAATCGCCTGCGCAATTGATAAACCGAGGCCGCTGCCACCGGAGTGCCGGGCGCGTGATTGTTCCTCGCGGCTAAATCGCTTAAACATGTCCGGTAAAAAGTGATTTGATACACCCGGACCGTCATCGGCGAATTCGAGGGTGTACTGCCCCTGGGCATAATGCAGGGCCACCTCCAGATGGCCTCCCTCGCGTCCGTAGCGGAGTGAATTCTCCATGAGGATCGTAAACACCTGCCCCATACGGAACGCATCGCCTCTGAAGGGGCATGGGCGCGGGTTACGCAACGTTATCGTAAAATTATGCGCATCGGCCTGTGGGGTTATCCAGTCTGCCCGCTCCTGAATCAGCTCATCCAGACGGAATGGCCTGTCTTCAAGCACAAGATTTCCCGCATCAGCCAAAGAGAGAAGGTGCAATTCATCGGTCAGCCGGTTGAGGTGCTGGAGCTGTTTCATCACCATCCCCAACTGCTCCGGGGTGGCGTCAAACACGCCGTCCATCATACCCTGCAGACGTCCAATGGCTGCCGTCAGGGGAGAGCGCAGCTCATGTGCCATGGCAACGTGCGAGGCGCGAAGCTCCTTTTCATAGCGAGCCAGTTGTCCGGTCATGGTATTAAAGTCAGCCGCAAAGCTGATCATTTCTGCGGGCGCATCTTTCACCAGCTCTGCCTGTCGGCCAAACTGCCCATCGGCCACATCTTTGGCCGCATCACGAAGACAGCTGAACTGCAGCGCCAGAGGACGAGCGTGCTTAAGTCCCATCACCACAATGAAGGGGATCATCACCAGCACCAGCAGAGCCACGGTGACCCAGTCAGCCGAGGCGATAGATGGGGTGGAGTAACTGAGCCCCCACCAGCTGTCTACAATATCGTGAAAGCGGGCCGGGTTTGACTGCGGATTCTGGCTGAGCGTGAGAAACTCCTGCCGGACCGCTGCGGGCATTTTGCCCATTATCCAGTAGTTCTGCACGGCGTAACGCAGCCACATACAGGCTGCTATAACGATCACGCTGCCAATCGCCAGCGCCAGGATGCGCGCGCAAATCCAGCGCCAGAGGGAGGAATGACGGGTCTTTATCATGGCTGTCTGAACCTGTAACCCACGCCGCGAACGTTAACCAGCACGCCGGAAAGACCCGCGGCTTCGAGTTTTTTACGCAGGTTATAAATATGGGTATCCACCACCCGCTCCAGGGCCTCGCTTTCCGGCAAACAGTGCTCCAGTAAATATTGACGGGAAAAAGGACGCGAAGGTGAACGCATCAGCGTGGTCAGTAGCGAAAATTCCGTTGGGGTCAGATCCAGAACCCGTGGCGTATTGTCATCATTGATGATGCTCGCCACAATGGCCGTGACATCCACCTCCAGCGTCTGCCAGCGAAGGATCTCTTCTTCGCGCGTGTTTTTATTGCTCCGGCGCAGCACCGCCTGCACCCGTGCCACGACTTCACCCGGATGATAGGGTTTAACGACATAGTCATCAGCCCCGTATCTCAACGCGCCGATGCGATCGGGCGTATCGCCCATAGCCGTCACCATGATAACGGGCACATCGCTTTTGCGACGCAGACTGGCCAGCACCTCAGTTCCGTTGAGTCCGGGAAGCATGACATCCAGCAAGACAAGATCGGGTTTCCAGCGTTGCGCCATCTCCAGCCCGGCCAGCCCGTCCCCCGTGACGGTCACATCGTAATTTTCACGGCGTAAATAAGCTTCAAGTACGCCAGCCGCATCGGCATCATCTTCAATAATCAGCACTCTTCTGGACAACATCTGTTCACCTTGACCGTTTCTTAACACTATCCCGACTATTCATTGATTTAGCCAAATCATACTGCGCACAACGTAGAAGTGGAGACCAGTATGATAGCGAGAAAAAAAGCCCTGTATATGACCGTTCCGTTTCTGATGACGGCAGCATCCGGCGTACACGCCGATGAGGCACAAACGTCTTCCGACTATTTGACCATTGGGGCAGGAGGACGCTATGCGCCTCGTTATTCAGGCTCTGACAAGCAGGTATGGCAAGGGGTTCCTGTTTTACAGGGGCGCAAAGGTGCATTCTTTATTGATGCGCAGAAAGGCATTGGATATGACCTGCAAAATGACAGCGGCGTGTACCTTGAACATACGCTGGGTTACGACCTGGGGAGGGCGGACGAAAACGCCAGCTGGCGCGAGGGAGCAAATAATCTGAAAGGGATGGGAGAGATCGATACCAGCCTGAATACCGGGCTGGCGGTCGGCTGGCAAATCACTTCCTGGCTGAGTGTGGAAGGCAAAGCGACCCTGCCTGTAACGGACAGTCAGGGGGTAAACTACCAGGCCTCTGTTACGCTGCTTCCTCTACAAACCAGTCAGGACACGATTGCTTTTCAGTCTGCATCCCTGTTTGGCGACAGCCGTTACCTCAATGCCTGGTATGGCGTCAGTCAGCAGCAGAGTCAGCGCTCCGGTTATAGCCGTTATTCAGCGCCCGGTGGATTCTACGGTATAGACAGCAGCCTGACATGGAGTCATCAGTTCGATACCCATTGGGGCACGGTACTGAGTGCCGACTACACCTGGCTTGGGGAGCATGCAAATAACAGCCCGATCGTATCGCGACGTAACGAAGGCGCTGTCACCGCCGCCATCACCTGGACATTCTAGTGTGGAGGTGAGAGATGCGATCTTCCTCGGCGTAGCCGGGGTAATCATTACGGCCATCTATGTCATTACCTGGTACGTCTATGTATACGGGTGAACAGAGCTGGCCGGAGCGAGAAAATTCCTGGAAGATTATTTCTTCTTGTTCATCATCGCTTTCAAATCAGCAAACGGATTAAAGGTGGCGACACCCACATCTTTTTGCGCGTCTTCTCCCGCGACAACGGTGGTGCCGTACTGATCCGCTTCGGTGTACTTCGAGTGTTCATGATCGTGGCAAAACAGGCACAACAGCTCCCAGTTACTGCCATCTTCCGGGTTATTGGTATGGTCGTGATCGATATGGTGAACCGTCAGTTCCCGAAGGTTGGAATAGACAAATTCCCGTGAGCAGCGCCCACAGACCCATGGATAAATTTTTAATGCTTTTTCACGGTAGCCGCTTTCCAGCCGCGCGTAGTTTTTAGGGATCAGAGCCATTGCCGGTTTTACCTGCCAGGAAAAGAGTGAGCGAAATTATATCCCATTATGGAACGCAATAGCGATCTGCTCAGGTCAGTCAATTTATTTGACGTTTTCCGTTAAATAAACGGCATTTATTGTTGCCCGGTAATGCGTAGAGTAGAAGAAACGCAACACATTCTCAGGATTACCCCTTATGAAAAAGATCGGATTTTTATCATTTGGTCACTGGACGCCGTCGCCACAGTCCGGAACCCGAACCGCAGCGGACACGCTGCTCCAGTCCATCGACCTGGCCGTGGCCGCTGAAGAGCTGGGTGCCGATGGCGCTTATTTCCGTGTGCACCACTTTGCCCGCCAGCTCAGCTCGCCGTTCCCCTTGCTGGCGGCGATAGGCGCAAAAACCAAAACCATTGAGATCGGTACCGGCGTGATCGACATGCGGTATGAAAACCCAATGTACATGGCGGAGGATGCCGGGGCGGCGGATCTGATCTCTGGCGGGCGTTTGCAGCTGGGAATTAGCCGCGGCTCGCCGGAGCAGGTGATTGATGGCTGGCGTCACTTTGGCTATGTCCCGCAGGAAGGGGAAAACGAATCGGATATGGCGCGTCGTCATACCGAGGTGCTGCTTGAGGTGCTGCGCGGAGAAGGGTTTGCGAAACCAAACCCGCAACCGATGTTCCCGAACCCGCCGGGTCTGCTGCGCCTGGAGCCTCATTCCGAAGGTTTACGCGACCGCATCTGGTGGGGCGCCGGTTCAAATGCAACGGCGGTCTGGGCCGCAAAACTGGGCATGAACCTGCAAAGCTCAACGCTGAAAGACGATGAAACCGGCGAGCCGTTCCATATTCAGCAGACAAAACAGATCCGCGCGTATCGTCAGGCCTGGGCTGAGGCGGGCCATACCCGTCAGCCGCGCGTGTCGGTGAGCCGCAGTATCTTTGCCCTGATGGACGATCGTGACCGGATGTATTTCGGGGCCAGCCGCAACGACAGCGATAGCGTGGGCTATCTGGATGAAAAAACGCGGGCGATTTTCGGGCGCAGCTATGCGGCAGAGCCCGACAAGCTGGTTGAACAATTGAAGCAGGACGACGGGATAGCCGAAGCGGATACCCTGTTACTGACCGTACCGAATCAGCTTGGCGTGGACTACAACGCGCATGTGATTGAGTCGATCCTCAAACATGTGGCGCCAGCAATGGGCTGGCGCGAGTAGGTTAACTGACGGGTTGCTCAGCCTCTGTGACTCATATCGCTCAGCAGTACGGCGATACTTTGCCCGCCCGCCGTCTGCTCAAGCGCAATCTTGACGATGATGGTCAGCGGAACGGAGAGCAGCATGCCAACGGGGCCGAGCAGCCAACCCCAGAATATCAGGGACAAAAACACCACCAGGGTCGAAAGCCCAAGCCCGCGTCCCATCATGCGCGGTTCAAGAATGTTTCCGAAGACCAGGTTAATCACCAGATAACCGGCCAGCAGAATCAGGGCATCATACAAACCGCTGAAAACCAGCACCTGCAGAATAGGCGGGATGGCCGCCAGCACGGAACCGATGTTGGGAATATAGTTAAGCGCAAAGGCGAGCAGTCCCCAGACGAACGCAAACCGCACATCCAGCGCAACCAGCATGCTCCAGACAACACACCCGGTGACGAGACTGATCGCCGTTTTCAGCACCAGATAGCGGGAAACACTGTCCAGTGCACGCTGAATCGCGCCCATGCCTTCCACCGGCCGAACCATTATATGCTGTAGTTTGGCAGGCAGTTGCGGCACCTCCAGCAGCATAAATACCACGGTTAAAAACAGCAGGAAAATAGAGGCCATGGCGTTGGAGAGCTGCGCCAGCAGGCTGGTGACGAGGGTCATGGCTGCGTTGGGATCGATATACTTCAGCAGTTCCTCAACGGAGACCTCAATGCCCGCGCGCTGCAGCCAGGGTTCAATCTGCAACAGAGGGATCACCAGCGACGAGCGGTATTTCGGCAGCGTGCGCGCCAGTTCATTCAGGGACGTGCCCAGATAAGCGACCAGCAGCACCATCGCGATAATAATGATGCTGATGAGCAGGGTGATCGCCAGCACGCGCGGTATGCGTATCCGCACCATGCGCTGAACCAGCGGGTTAAGGATTACTGCAATAAACAGCGCCAGAATAAAAGGCACGATAATATCGGCGGCAAAACGAACGCCCGTCAGGATGATCACCAGCATACCGAGCATGATCACAATCTTAAGGCCGTTCAGGGTAATGATGGGTTTAGCCATGGCAATTCCTGCATATTTTTTTATTTATAATAAAGGC
The DNA here is from genome assembly GCF_013391025.1 of Enterobacter sp. SECR19-1250. Lineage (NCBI taxonomy): Bacteria > Pseudomonadati > Pseudomonadota > Gammaproteobacteria > Enterobacterales > Enterobacteriaceae > Enterobacter > Enterobacter sp. SECR19-1250. The sequence continues at coordinate 28,190 of NZ_JACASJ010000025.1, forward strand.
GAAAAGCGTTTAATAAACTAACCAAAATCAAACGGCCTCGGTAAAGAATTGAAAAGACTTTGAGTAAAATCCTGGCTTATGGTACAAATTTAGCGTGTTTAACTACCGAGGACAATTTTGATCCGCAAAGACGAGAAGCAACACCGCGGATAATTGTAATTTTATGGACAATTTGTTCAGGACGTATTCTTCAAACCATACTGCTGTATTCTCCACTTCTTTCTTCCTTCTGTCCGGTGAGCAACACTGGCGCAACGCGCTATAGTCACGTCTTCTGCCTGAGCTGGCGCCATGCGCTTAGCTATCTGATTTAATTTCCTTTTTTGGGTTTGCTGTTCGCAGCGAGCCGCGATGGATTATATTCTCAAGCAGGAGAAAAACATGTTTTACTGGATTTTATTAGCCCTGGCTATTCTCGCTGAAATTACCGGCACGCTGTCTATGAAATGGGCAAGCGTCAGCGATGGCAACACCGGTTTTATTTTAATGCTGGTGATGATTTCGCTTTCCTATATTTTCCTCTCGTTTGCGGTGAAGAAAATCGCGCTGGGGGTGGCTTATGCCCTCTGGGAAGGTATCGGTATTTTGTTGATTACGCTGTTCAGCGTTTTGTTATTTGACGAAACCTTATCAACAATGAAGATCGCCGGATTGACGACGCTGGTAGTCGGGATTGTGCTGATTAAATCGGGTACACGTAAACCGGCAAAACCGCAGAAGGAGCAGACCCATGCAGCAGTTTGAATGGATCCACGCGGCCTGGCTGGGGTTCGCCATTGTTCTGGAAATTCTGGCGAACGTGTTTCTGAAATTCTCTGATGGTTTTCGTCGTAAAGTTTACGGTCTGATGTCGATTGCCGCTGTGCTGGGGGCGTTTAGCGCCCTGTCTCAGGCGGTCAAAGGTATCGATCTGTCTGTAGCCTATGCCCTGTGGGGCGGGTTTGGTATTGCCGCGACCCTGGCAGCAGGGTGGGTGCTCTTCGGCCAACGGTTAAATAATAAAGGCTGGATCGGCCTGGTATTGCTGCTGGCCGGTATGATTATGATAAAACTCGCCTGATGACGTCAGGCGAGGCGGCGCTGGCCTGTTATTGTGCCAGCGCTTCCAGCTTGTCGCGAAAACCGGTCACCGAGAGAGCACGGTTATCCGCGCGCCATCGGTCTTTGGCCGCCGGGGCTGAACTTTGCACAGCAATCAACTGCCAGCCGTTATCCGTTTTCAGCATCAGCGGTGAGCCGCTGTCGCCCGGTAACGTATCGCACTGGTGAGAGAGCACGCTGTTTTGCGCCCAGCCGGTCACAATGCAGTCGGTGTGGGTGTACAGCGTATCCAGATGATCGACCGGATAACCGGATTGCGTCACCTTGCGATCGACGGCTTTCAGCGCGGCGGTCAGCGCGGCTTTATCGCCATCAAACAGGGGCAGAGGAGTGATTCCAGAAGGCGGGTAGCGCAAAATGATGAGACCGAAATCCCAGGAGGCCGCAGCGGGCGGGACTATCCAGCCGTCGCCGTCCGGTTTCAGGCGCTTACCCAGCGAAGGGTCAACCCGGCCTTCAATCCCGTGAATTTCATAGCGCCACATCCCTTTCTGAGACACAAATCGCAGTACCACGGCTTTGTCGGGTTTGCCGTCCGGCGGCGTCAACAGGCAATGGCCTGCGGTCAGGGCAAGCTGAGGGGTAATCAACGTGGCGGTGCATAAGTTACCGCTGGCGGTTTCCAGTTGCCCGATGGCATCCCACGGGGCCTGGGTAGGATCGGCGACACGCGTACGATCATCATGACCGAAAAACAGCGTTTTAAGCTCTTTCGCGCTAATGGTGTCATCATCGCCATCATCCGCATGCGCGAATCCAGAAAAAAGAGCAAACGTTCCCAGTAATAACACAACAGATTTACGCATATCACACTCTGGTGGGGGTAATTATGATTATTAAAAGTGAACCCTATGAAAATACTATAGACGGGACAGCGCTAAAGTGGGAGTAAAATCAGCGTGCTACGATCAGGAAAGATAAAACTGGCTTGCGATGAGCGCGCATAAAATAAGCAGGATAAGGATCAACTCAAACCGATAGCGTCGCAGCATACGCCCTCCGGATAAAAAAACGGCGCTGTATTGAAATGTTCAGCGCCGGTTTACCAACGTGCCCCGAAGGGCACGGTTTAGCTTGTACTCTTACGCAGCTGGCTGAGCAGCTGGTTTAGCAGCTTCGTGTTTTACTGCTTTTTTGTGATGCTTTTTAGCGGCCTGAGCTTTCTGCTCTACAGCGGGTTTAGTCGCTTTTTTGTGGTGCTTTTTGGCGGCCTGTGCTTTCTGCTCAACAGCAGGTTTAGCGGCGTCTTGTTTTACGGCTTTTTTGTGGTGCTTTTTAGCCGCCTGCGCTTTTTGCTCAGCAGCAGGTTTAGCAGCTTTGTGATGTTTCTTGTGGTGTACCGTTTTTGCCGGTGCAGCGGTGGTTGCAGCAGGTGCAGCGGCAGCTGGAGCAGTTGCAGTAGTCTCAGCAGCGAACGCAGCAGAAGACAGACCCATAGCAGCGGCAACAACCAGAGCTAATACTTTATTCATGTTCATACCCTCGAATTTGGTTTTTCATTTAACCCCACTGCGGGGCCGTTGAAATAACTATATCCCTGTAAATTCGGGGTTTCCGTGAGTGATTGGTATCGGCGTGTAACCGTTTGTACAACGCCGGGGGTTTTCCCCGGCGTGGGTCATTACAGGTAACGCGAGGTCAGGTGTTCACGGAAATAGCGGATATTTAGATCTTCACCCGTCGCCTGGGTGATCAGCTGTGATGTGGTAAACCGGCTGCCATGTTGCCAGACGTTCTGGCGCAGCCAGTCAAACAGGGCCGACAGATCCCCTTCAGCGATAGAGGCCTGCAGACCTGGCAGCGCCGTTTTCGCGGCATGGAACAGCTGCGCGGCGTACATTGCCCCCAGCGTATAAGACGGGAAGTAACCGAATCCGCCGTCGGTCCAGTGGATATCCTGCATACAGCCGTTGCGGTAGTTGTCTTTGGTGGATAACCCGAGCCACGCCTGCATTTTCTCATCCCACAGGGCCGGGATGTCCTCCACCTCGATATCGCCATTGATCAGCGCCCGCTCAATCTCATAGCGCAGCACCACGTGTGCCGGGTAGCTCACTTCGTCGGCATCGACGCGGATATAGCCCGGCTTCACGCGCTGGTTCCAGGCGATAAAGTTCTCTTCGCTAAACGCCGCCTGGCTGCCAAAACGGGCATGAACGGCAGGGAGGAGATGTTTCAGGAACGCCTCGCTGCGGCCAAGCTGCATCTCAAAGAACAGACTCTGGGATTCGTGGATTGCCGTTGAACGCGCCAGGGCAACGGGCTGACCGGCCCACGCGCGCGGCAGGTTCTGTTCGTAGCGCGCGTGTCCGGTTTCGTGGATCACGCCAAACAGGGCGCTGAGGAGTTCATCTTCGTCATACCGCGTGGTAATGCGCACATCTTCCGGCACGCCGCCGCAGAACGGGTGCGCGCTCACGTCCAGACGACCGCCATTGAAATCGAAGCCGAGCATCTTCATGGCTTCCAGCCCCAGCTCACGCTGCGTTGCCGTCGGGAAGGGGCCCTGAGGCGGAACGAAGGTCTGCCTGGACTGCTTGTCGACCACGTTTGCCAGCAGATCCGGCAGCCACGACTTCATGTCGGCAAAGAGCACGTCCAGACGGGCGCTGGTCATGTCTGGTTCAAAAATATCCAGCAATGCGTCGTAAGGTGAGCAACCTTTTGCCTCCGCGCGCAGACGCGCCTCTTCACGGCTGAGTTTAACCACCTCTTTCAGATTGGCGGAAAAGCCTTGCCAGTCATTGGCCGGACGCTGGGTACGCCAGGCGTGCTCACATTTGCTGCCCGCCAGCGATTTGGCTTCCACCAGCGATTCCGGCAGCAGCGAGGCCTGCTGATATTGACGCGTCATTTCACGCAGGTTGGCCTGTTCGACGTCATTCAAATCTTCACCTGCCGCTGCAGCCAGCCATTCACCCACTTTTTTGTCGGTCAGGATCTGATGTTGCAGGACGCTCATCTCGGCCAGCGCTTCACCGCGCGCGGCGCTGCCGCCGGGCGGCATCATGGTGAACATGTCCCAACTGGCGATGGAGGAGAGGTGCGAGAAGCGGGAGAGACGCTGGAAGGTTTTCACAAGTGACTGATAGGCGGATGTTTTTTGCAATTTTTATTTCCTCTTGCCAGGGATGTGTTTCAGGGAGCATACAATGAAACAGACCAAATTCCCCAGCATTTCCCACACGGAGGAAATCTAAGCCGATCTCCTCCGTTGAAACCGTCTCCGGAATGCCGGGAGACGGTTTTCGGTAGGTAATTAGGCCTTATCACGCATGACCTGTTGCAAGATCGCCAGCGCCTGGGTGAACTGGGCATCCGGAATGGTCAGCGGATAAAGGAAGCGGATCACGTTGCCGTACTGGCCGCAGATCAATAACAGCAGGCCCTGGGCGAGAGCTTTTTGCTGGATCGCCTGCGCGATGGCGGCCGAAGGTGCACGGCTCTCGGGATCAAAAAACTCCGCCGCAATCATCGATCCTCTTCCCCTTATCGCCACGAGCGCAGGGAAGGTGCCCTGAATCTCTTCCAGGGTGGCTTTCAGTCGATCGCCCAGATGCCGGGCGCGGGCGCACAGTGACTCGTTGTCGATAATATTCAGCACCGCGTGCGCGGCGGCCACCGCCAGCGGGTTGCCTGCATAGGTCCCCCCCAGACCGCCGGGCGCCGGCGCGTCCATGATTTCGGCGCGGCCCACCACGCCGGACAGCGGCATTCCGCCTGCCAGGCTTTTCGCCATCGTAATCAGGTCGGGCTTGTCGGCGTAGTGTTCCATGGCAAACAGTTTCCCCGTACGGGCGAAGCCGCTCTGCACTTCGTCGGCAATCATCACGATCCCGTGTTCATCACAGATACGGCGGATGGTGGCCACCAGATCTGGCGGGGCGACGTTGAATCCGCCTTCACCCTGAATGGGTTCAAAAATAATCGCCGCTACCTGTTTCGCCTCAATGTCTGCTTTGAACAGACGTTCTATCGCCGTGATGGCATCCTGCGTCGTGATGCCGTGCAGCTCCGAGGGATAGGGCACGTGATAAACCGACCCCGGGAAGGGGCCAAATCCCAGCTTATAAGGCGCGACCTTGCCGGTTAATGCCATGGTCATATAGGTTCGGCCGTGAAAGCCTCCTCCGAAGGCAATCACGCCCGGTCTGCCGGTGTGGGCCCGGGCGATTTTAATGGCATTTTCCACTGCTTCCGCGCCCGTTGTGAAGAATGCCGTTTTGGCCGGGCTCTGCACCGGAGCCAGCTCGTTAAGTTTTTCGGCTAATGAAACGTAGCTTTCATACGGCACAATCTGGTAGGCCGTGTGGGTGAACTGGTGAAGCTGTTTTTCCACTGCAGCCACCAGTTCAGGATGCCGATGGCCGGTATTCAGTACCGCGATCCCGGCGGCGAAATCAATATAGTCGTTGCCTTCCACGTCGGTAAGCGTGGCATTCTCCGCCGTGCGGGCAAAGAAATCACACATTACGCCTACGCCGCGCGGGGTGGCAGAAAGTCTACGCTGATGAAATTCCTGGTTACTCATGTCAGATACCCTTTTGTCGAAACGCTCATACGCCAAGACGATCGCGCAGGCTGTAATACGCCGCGCCCATCGCCGTGAATGGAATCCGCAGGCTGCGACCGCCCGGGAAGGGGTAGTGCGGAAGGTTGGCAAACGCATCAAAGCGCTCAGCGTCACCGCGCAACAGTTCCGAAATCAGCCGTCCGGCCAGGTGGGTGCAGGTCACGCCGTGGCCGCTGTAGCCCTGCATGTAATAGATGTTTTTATCCAGACGACCAAACTGCGGCATGCGCGACAGGGTCAGCAGGAAGTTGCCCGTCCAGCGGTAGTCGATTTTGACACCGGCCTGCTGTGGGAAGGTTTTCAGCAGCTTTGGCATCACCAGACGCTCGACATCGTCCGGATCGCGCGCGCCATAGACGACGCCACCGCCGTACAGCAGGCGGTTGTCGGCGGTAAGACGGTAGTAATCCAGCAGGTAGTTACAATCTTCCACGCAGTAGTTATTGGGGATCAGCGTGCGGACGACCGCTTCCGGCAGCGGGGCGGTGGTCACAACCTGAGTGCCGCAGGGCATGCTGCGTTTTGCCAGTTCCGGTTCTATCTTATCGCCCAGGTAGGCATTCCCGGCGACGATCACGTAGCGGGCCGTCACCTGGCCATGCTGCGTGCTTACCACCGCCGGGCTGGTGTGCTGAATGGCGGTCACCGGGGACTGTTCATACACCCGCCCGCCGTTCAGGCGAATCGCGTCCGCTTCGCCGATCGCCAGGTTCAGTGGATGAATATGCCCCCCGCTGCGGTCCAGCAGCGCGCCGGTATAGCGTTCGCTGTCGACTTCCCGGCGGATGGCACTGGCGTCCAGCAACTCCAGCTGCGTATTCCCGTAGCGTTCCCAGTTGGCTTTTTGCTCCTCCAGCGTCTCAAGTTGCTTATGGTTTAGCGCCACAAACAGCCCGCCGGGACGATAGTCGCACTGGATCTGATAGCGCTGGATACGCTCCCGGATGATCTCCCCGCCTTCAAACATCATGCTCCCGAGGACTCTGGCGGCATCGGGTCCGTAGTTTTTCTCAATCACGTCGATATCGCGGCTGTAAGAGTTAACCAGCTGGCCGCCGTTGCGTCCGCTGGCGCCGAAGCCGATGCGCGCCCCTTCAAGGAGCACCACGTCGTAGCCCATTTCGGCGAGATGCAGCGCGGAGGAGAGGCCGGTATAGCCGCCGCCCACCACGCACACGTCACAGCTGATCGACTCGTTAAGCGTCGGGAAAGGTTCGTAAGCGTTCGCGCTGGCCGCGTAGTAGCTGGTGGTATGTTCGGTCATGATTGAGACTCCAGGGCAATCCAGATGGTTTTCAGTTCGGTAAATTTTTCCAGCGCGTGCAGGGACTTATCGCGACCGTTGCCGCTCTGCTTATAGCCACCAAAGGGTACGGTCATATCGCCGTCGTTATAGTTATTGACGAAGACCGAGCCTGCTTTCAGGCGGCGGCTCATGCGGTGCGCGCGGGAAAGATCGCGGGTCCATACCGCCGCGCCAAGCCCATATTCACTGTCGTTGGCCAGCGTTAAGGCTTCTTCTTCGGTTTTAAAACGGGTGACGACCAGCACCGGCCCGAAAATCTCTTCCCGGCACAGCGGGGAGGCAGGATCGATGTCGACAAAAATGGTGGGACCGACTGCACAAGGCCATGCTTGTTCTCGCCCGTCCAGCAGCAGCGTACCTTTTCGGGTTCCCTCGCGAATAAACGTGTGGACGGTATCGGCATGTGCAGCGTCGATGAGCATGCCCATCGTGCTGTCAGGGTCGAGCGGATCGCCCGGCTGCCAGTGACGGGCCTGCGCTTTCAGCTTTGCCAGAAAGTCATCGGCGATGCTGTCTTCGAGTAGCAGGCGGGTACCGGCGATACAGACTTGCCCCTGGTTATAAAAAATCCCGGCGGCGGTCGCGCTCACGGCTTTGTCGAGGTCCGGACAGTCGGCAAAGATAATGTTGGCGCTCTTGCCGCCCGCCTCCAGCCAGACGCGCTTCATGTTGCTTTCTCCCGCGTCCTTCAACAGCTGCTTGCCGGTACGGGTAGAGCCGGTAAAGGTCAGCACCTCGACTTCTGGATGCAGTGCCAGCGCCTGGCCCGCTTCGTGGCCGTAACCGCTTATCACATTCAGCACGCCGTCCGGCAGGCCCGCCTCTTTCGCCAGCCCGGCCAGCCGCAGGGCGGTGAGTGGTGATTTCTCCGACGGTTTCAATACCACGCTGTTGCCCGCGATCAGTGCCGGGCCCAGCTTCCAGCAGGCCAGCAGCAGCGGGAAGTTCCAGGGAACGATGGCCGCAACCACCCCGATCGGCTCGCGCACGATCATCGCCAGTTCGCCCGGCCCCGTAGGCGCCACTTCGCCGTAGACTTTATCCGCCGCTTCGGCGTACCAGCGAATGGCACGAGCCGCGCCGGGAATATCGTCGCGCAGGCTGTGGCGGATGGGTTTACCGGTGTCCAGTGTTTCCAGTAAGGCCAGCTCTTCGCCGTGGCGTTCCATTAAATCGGCGAGCTTATTGAGCACGGCCTTGCGCTGCGCCGGATACGCCTGCGACCAGTCACCGCGCTCAAATACCTCACGCGCCGCCTGAACTGCACGGTCCACGTCCGCCTGTTTGCCCCGGGCCACGTTCGCCAGCGTCTGTTGTGTCGCGGGATTGACGGTTTCAAACGTGGCATTATCGGCGGCGTCACAATAGGCACCGTTAATAAATAACCGGGTCTCAATGGCGCTGTTTTTTGCTTTATCCTGCCAGTAAGTCAGGTGCTGAAAATGCATATTCACTCCTTTCTTTCGCAATCAGATAAATAAGGTCATGGCCGTTTCAGGCAATACGAAGCCGTGGGGCATCCCGGGAATTAACCCGTTGAATGCCGACATTGATCGTTTTTATTTGTCCCGGCGTAAGCGCACTTACGCCGGGACTGAGTGGTAATTAGAACGTGGTGGGGGTGTGGGCACTGATAATGCGGCAGATGCCTGCCGAGGTGTTGCTGAAGCTGTGCGGTATGCCGGTATTAATGGCATAGCTTTGCCCCGCAACCAGGTGATAAGGCTGGCCATTAATGGTCAGCACTATTTCACCTTCCAGTATCGTACCGATCTCCTCACCCTGGTGTTTGATCCTCTCTCCGGTCGTGGTTCCTGGCTGGTAAGTTTCAAAAATCATCGCCAGCGTACGGTTCGGATTTCCGTTATGAACCAGCTTCATCGAAACCCCCTGACTGCCTATTTCGATAAGGTCTTCCTGATTAATAACCACCTGCGGTTCATCAGGTTTTTCCGGTTCCGAAAAGAATTCCGAGAGCGACAGCCCATAAACTTTCAGCAGCTTTTGCAGCGTACTGATGGCAGGACTGACTTTGTCCTGCTCAATGGTGCTGATGGCACTGTGTGTTAACCCAGACAGTTCGGCGGCACGCCGCTGCGAGAGACCCAATTGCTGGCGGATCTCAGACAGACGTTTCCCTGGCGCCAGTCCGTCATCGCTCATAGTTGCATTTCCTTTACGGTAGTGGTCAAAGCCGTTGCTTCTCGGCAATGTGGCTTTGACAGGCGGTGATAAAACCTTCAAACAACATGCGTGACAGGGCGTACTCGCTGCTGTTCCATTCGGGGTGCCATTGCACACCGAGGGCAAAAGGGTGGTCATGAACGCTGACCGCTTCGACGAGCCCGTCCGTCGAGCGGGCCTCCACGCGGAGCCGTGGTCCTAACGTTCGTGCACCTTGCCCGTGTAACGAGTTTACCCAAAATGTGTTACAGCCTGGTATTAATTGAGACAGCAGCCCTCCCTCCTGAACCTGAACTTCATGAGAAGGGGCGTATTGTAGCTCAACCGGCAGTTCAGGATCTTCCCGGTGCTCAAGCAGGTCGTTCTGCTCGAACAGGCGGCGATACAGCGTCCCTCCCGTGGCAACAACCATTTCCTGCAGCCCCCGGCAGATGGCGAAAATGGGGATGCGCCTTTCGAGCGCGGCAGCAATCAGCGCCATACTCAGAAGATCTCGCCCGGGATCGGCGTCAGGCTCATCGCCGTTTTCACCATAAAGGTGCGGCTGCACGTTACTTGGGCTGCCCGGCAGGTAAATTCCGTCCAGGGTTGGCAGCAGAGCGGTAATAAGCTCTGGCTCTGCCAGCGCATGCGGTAAGGCAACAGGTAAGCCCCCCGCGTTAATAATGGCATTCAGGTACTTTTCTTGCAGGATCTGGGTCTCATGACCCTTAAGCCTGTTTCTGCACATCACCACGCCAATAACTGGCTTGTTCATTATATTTTCCATGATCGCCCTCACAAAGTGGACTAAATTTAGGCCATTCTCGCCTGTGAAACGGCCTTTTCGTTCAATATTTTCTCAATCTAGCAACAGGATCTGCCTTTTGCAAACTTAATTTAACATTTGACAAACAATTTGTTTGCATACAGATTCGATAGTTTGGACATTATATTTGACAGTCCAGAGCAGCGAACGCAAATCCCAAAAACGGTGGTAAATCATGGAAACCAATATCGTAGAAGTTGAGAACTTTGTGCAGCACACGGATGAGAGGCGGGGCAGCGCCTTTACGCAGGAAGTGAAGCGCTATTTAGAAAAGTATCCTGACACCCAGTTTATTGATGTCCTCCTGACCGATCTGAACGGCTGTTTTCGCGGCAAACGTATCCCGGTTGCCGGACTGAGCAAACTTGAAAAAGGCTGCTATTTCCCGGCATCGGTTTTCGCCATGGACATTCTGGGTAACGTTGTGGAAGAGGCAGGGCTGGGGCAGGAGCTGGGCGAGCCGGACTGTATCTGTGTGCCGGTGCCGGGCACCCTGACACCCTCCGCCGCCGACCCGGAATACATTGGTCAGGTGCAGCTCACCATGGTCGATGAAGATGGCGCTCCCTTTGACGTTGAGCCGCGGAACGTACTCAACCGACTCTGGCAGCAGTTGCGCCAGCGCGGTCTGTTCCCCGTGGTAGCGGTAGAGCTGGAGTTCTATTTACTTGACCGTAAACGCGATGCCGACGGCTATCTGCAGCCACCCTGCGCGCCGGGCACCGACGTGCGTAACACGCAGAGTCAGGTCTACTCGGTTGATAATCTCAACCACTTTGCTGACGTGCTGAATGACATTGACGAACTGGCGCAGCTGCAGTTGATCCCCGCCGACGGGGCAGTGGCTGAAGCCTCCCCGGGCCAGTTTGAGATTAACCTGCACCATACGGAAAACGTGCTGGATGCCTGCGATGATGCGCTGGCGTTAAAACGTCTCGTCAGGCAGATGGCGGAAAAACACAAGATGCACGCCACGTTTATGGCAAAGCCGTATGAAGAACATGCGGGCAGCGGGATGCATATCCACATCAGCATGCAAAACAACAGAGGCGAAAACGTGTTCGCAGACGCCAGCGGTGAGGATTCCACGATGCTGAAACGCGCGCTGGCCGGGATGATCGATCTGATGCCAGCGTCCATGGCACTGCTGGCACCGAACGTCAACTCCTACCGCCGTTTCCAGCCGGGAATGTACGTGCCGACACAGGCGTCATGGGGACACAATAATCGCACGGTTGCCCTGCGTATCCCCTGCGGCGATCGCCATAACCATCGGGTCGAATACCGGGTGGCGGGAGCAGACGCGAATCCGTATCTGGTGATGGCGGCGATTTTTGCCGGCATTTTACACGGGCTGGATAACGATTTACCCCTGCAGGAAGAAGTTGAAGGCAATGGTCTGGAGCAGGACGGACTGCCGTTCCCGATTCGTCAGAGCGATGCGCTGTGGGAGTTTATGCAAAACGATCACCTTCGCGAGCGGCTGGGCGAACGGTTCTGCCACGTCTATCACGCCTGCAAAAATGATGAATTACTGCAGTTCGAACGCCTGATTACCGAAACTGAAATCGAGTGGATGCTGAAAAACGCCTGATGACGTGCCCCGGTCAGGGGCCGCTTTGTTTCATTGCATACGTATCACCAAACGGCCTGCGCGGAGCCTGGCCGAACTGTTCGCTGGCACGCCAGCTATCTCCCGGGAGTCGCGTTATGGAGCGCAGGCGGCACAGGGACTTTCTTAACGACACTGTGTGACGAGGTAGGAAATGATGCAGATGTTCAACTATTCGCAGGGCGAAGGGGGCCAGTCAGGCGCCTGCTGTGAGTGCGAGCGAGAGACGCTGCGCTGGTACGATCGCGTATGTTCTTTACAACTTCCCCCTTTGCTAAGCAGGTTTGCGTTAAGGTCAACGCGATTGCAAACCACGGTAAGCATGGGGGGGATGGTCTATGGCGACTAACACATCTCTTGATTCGCCGGGCATGGCCGGAAGAACCCGGCTGCGCAGTTCCCTCAAGCTCTGGCAGGTGGTGATGATGGGGCTGGCTTACCTCACCCCCATGACCGTGTTTGATACCTTCGGCATTGTGTCCGGTATCAGCAATGGCCACGTGCCCGCCTCGTATCTCCTGGCGCTGGCGGGCGTCATGTTTACCGCCATCAGCTATGGCAAACTGGTACGACAGTTCCCGGAAGCGGGCTCTGCGTACACCTACACGCAGAAATCGATCGGACCCCATCTGGGTTTTATGGTCGGCTGGTCATCGCTGCTGGACTATCTCTTCCTGCCGATGATCAACGTGCTGCTGGCGAAGATCTACCTTTCCGCATTGTTCCCGGAAGTCCCACCGTGGGTGTGGGTGGTAGGGTTTGTGACGATCCTGACGCTGGCGAACCTGAAGAGTGTTAATTTGGTCGCCAACTTTAACACCCTGTTTGTGCTGGTGCAGATCGCCATCATGGTGGTGTTTGTCATACTCGTGGTGCATGGCCTGCACAAGGGGGAGGGCGTTGGCACCGTCTGGTCGCTGCAGCCGTTTATCAGCGAGAACGCACATCTGATCCCGATTATTACCGGCGCGACTATCGTCTGCTTCTCTTTCCTCGGGTTTGACGCGGTCACCACGCTGTCGGAAGAGACGCCAAACGCGGCGCGGGTTATTCCCAAAGCCATTTTCCTGACCGCACTGTATGGCGGGCTGATATTCATTGTTGCCTCGTTTTTCATGCAACTCTTCTTCCCGACGATTGCGCGCTTCAAGAACCCGGACGCCGCGCTGCCGGAAATTGCGCTGTACGTGGGTGGCAAGCTCTTCCAGTCGGTGTTTCTGTGTACCACGTTTGTGAATACGCTCGCTTCAGGCCTGGCTTCACACGCCAGCGTCTCACGCTTATTGTATGTGATGGGGCGTGACAACGTCTTTCAGGAGCGGGTGTTTGGCTACGTGCATCCGAAATGGCGTACTCCGGCCCTGAACGTCATTATGGTAGGGATAGTGGCGCTGTCGGCCCTGTACTTTGACCTCGTGACCGCGACGGCGCTGATCAACTTTGGCGCGCTGGTGGCGTTTACGTTTGTTAATCTCTCGGTGTACAACCATTTCTGGCGGCGTAAGGGGCTGAACAAAACGTGGAAAGATCGGTTCCACTATCTCCTGCTGCCACTCATTGGTGCCGTAACGGTCGGCGTGCTGTGGATAAACCTCGAAGCGACGTCCCTGACGCTTGGCCTCATCTGGGCGGCACTGGGGGTCCTTTATCTGACATGGCTGACGCGCCGTTTCCGAAAACCGCCTCCGCAGTTTGAAGCCGCTAAGATAGAGCAGGCCTGGGATTCCTGAATGTAAAAACGGCACCAGTACGCTGGTGCCGTTTATCTGGATCGCTCGTCTTACCGGATATCAGCCCGCAGGCGGATTATCTCAGACGTTTATGAAGACTGGCCCCTACCAGCAGTGCCCCGCAGAGCATCAGCGCGATAAACCCGCCCACGCCGTTCCAGCCGTAGTTGTGCCAGAACACACCGCCCAGCGTCCCGGCGAAGCTGGAGCCAAGATAATAGCTAAACAGATACAAAGAGGATGCCTGGCCTTTGGCACGACGGGCGCGCGGGCCAATCCAGCTGCTGGCAACGGAATGCGCGGCGAAGAAACCGGCAGAAAAGAGCAGCATTCCGGTGAAAATCAGCCACAGGGACGAGAAGAGCGTCAGCAACAGGCCCAGCAACATCACGGCGGTTGAGACCAGCATCACCGGCCCACGGCCATAGCGGGCGGTCATCGCTCCGGCTTTTGGCGAGCTCCAGGTCCCGGTCAGATACGCCACGGAGAGCAGGCCGACTACCGCCTGGCTCAGATGCCACGGCGAAAGCATCAGACGATAGCCAATATAGTTAAACAGCGTGACGAACGATCCCATCAGCAGGAAGCCGGTCAGGAACAGCCGCGGCAGCCCTTTATCCCGCCAGTGCAGGCGGAAGTTGATAAACAGCGTTTTCGGACGCAGGGAGGTGGGGCGGAAGTGGCGTGATTCCGGCAGAATTTTCCAGAACATCAGCGCAGAGGCCAGTGCAAAGCAGCCAATCACCGCCAGCGCAATGCGCCAGTTAAAGAAGTCTGTAAACACGCCGCTCAGCAGGCGTCCGCTCATACCGCCAATGGAGTTCCCGCTGATGTACAGCCCCATGGAGAACGCGACAAAGCTCGGGTGGATCTCTTCACTGAGATAAGTCATCCCGACCGCTGCCACGCCGCTCAGGGATAACCCGATGAGCGCGCGCATCATCAGGATCCCATGCCAGCTGGTCATCATGGTGGAGAGCAACGTACAAACCGACGCCAGCATCAGCGCGGTCACCATCACCTGTTTACGCCCAATGGCATCAGAGAGAGGGCCGGTAAAAAGCAGGCCGACAGCCAGCATCCCGGTTGAAATAGAGAGAGAAATACTGCTGCTGGCCGGTGAGACGCCAAACTCATGTGACAGCACGGGAAGGATAGGCTGAACGCAGTAGAGCAGGGCAAAGGTTGCCAGACCGGCTGAGAACAGCGCCAGCGTGACGCGCATAAATTGGGAGGTACCACGTTTAATAAACTGCGCCGGCTGAGAGACTGCGGGTAAATCATCGATATCGCGTGCCGGTTCGATATCAACGGTAGATGTACGACTCACACATGTTCCTTGCTTAAACATCCCCGTGGTTTCTGGTGACGGGTATGACCACCTCTTCAGGGTAGGAAAATGTAAATATTCTGTCTAATATATTAATAATCTCAAATGATACTTATAAAATATGAATATCGAACTGCGTCATTTACGCTACTTTGTCGCGGTGGCAGAAGAACTCCATTTTGGCCGCGCCGCCGCGCGCCTGAACATCTCGCAGCCGCCGCTCAGCCAGCAAATTCAGATCCTGGAGCAGCAGATTGGCGCCCGTCTTCTCGCCCGCACCAACCGTAGCGTGAGCCTGACGGCGGCAGGCAGGCAGTTTCTGGCCGACAGCAGACAAATTCTGAGCATGGTTGACGACGCCGCCGCCCGCGCAGAGCGGCTCTATCTGGGGGAAGCCGGTGAATTGCGCATCGGGTTTACCTCGTCTGCCCCGTTTATCAGCGCCGTCTCGCAAACCCTGTCGTCGTTTCGCCGTGACTTCCCGGACGTGCATATTCAGACGCGCGAAATTAATACCCGGGAACAAATAGCTCCGCTGAATGAAGGGGCGCTGGATTTAGGGCTGATGCGCAACACTCAACTGCCGGATTCGCTGGCGTGGCAGGTGATCCTGCGCGAGCCGCTGATGGCGATGATCCCGCGCGATCACCCCCTGGCGTCGAAGCCTGCCGTCACGCTGGCTGAGCTGGCGAAAGAGCCGTTTGTCTTTTTCGACCCGCAGGTGGGAACCGGTCTGTATGACGATATTCTGGGCCTGATGCGCCGCTACGATCTCGCCCCGGTCATTACCCAGGAGGTAGGAGAGGCGATGACGATAATAGGCCTGGTCGCCGCCGGGCTGGGGGTTTCTATTCTCCCGGCCTCCTTTAAACGGGTACAATTGCGTGAAATGTGCTGGGTTCCGCTTGCCGAAGACGATGCGGTATCGGAGATGTGGCTGGTGTGGTCCAGACATCATGAACAGAGCAATGCGGCACAGCGTTTTAAAAAGCAGCTTATCACCGCCTCTGCCGGGCGATATTTATAGGGAAAAATGGGCAAAAATGTGCAGTAAATCACATGGCTAAGTAAATATTTGACGACGGCCATGCAAGTGCTTCACCATAGCCCAAAGTTTATTTCGAAGCTCGAAAATAAGGGAGTACGAGGTGGTTGCTGATAGTCAGCCAGGGCATATTGATCAGATTAAGCAGACCAACGCTGGCGCGGTATATCGCCTGATTGATCAGCTTGGTCCGGTTTCGCGTATCGATTTGTCGCGCCTGGCCCAACTGGCTCCCGCCAGTATTACCAAGATTGTTCGCGAAATGCTGGAAGCCCACCTGGTTCAGGAGACGGAGATTCAGGAGCCGGGGAGCCGGGGCCGTCCGGCGGTCGGGCTGGTGGTGGAGACGGAAGCGTGGCATTACCTGTCGCTGCGCATCAGCCGGGGTGAGATCTTTCTTGCGCTGCGCGATCTCAGCAGCAAGCTGGTGGTGGAAGACCGGCTGGAGCTGCCGCTTAACGCTGATCAACCGCTTCTTGAGGCGATTGTCACGCATATCGATCATTTCTTTATTCGTCATCAGCAGAAGCTTGAACGCTTAACGGCGATTGCCATCACCATGCCGGGCATTATTGATACCGAGAACGGCATTGTGCACCGCATGCCGTTTTATGAAGACGTCAAAGAGATGCCGCTGGGTGAGGTCCTGAAAAACCATACCGGCGTACCGGTCTACATTCAGCATGACATCAGCGCCTGGACTATGGCGGAGGCGCTGTTTGGCGCGTCACGCGGGGCGCGGGATGTCATTCAGGTGGTGATCGACCATAACGTCGGGGCGGGCGTCATCACCGACGGACGCCTGTTGCATGCGGGCAGCAGTAGCCTGGTGGAGATCGGCCACACGCAGGTCGATCCCTACGGGAAACGCTGCTACTGCGGCAACCACGGCTGCCTGGAGACCATTGCCAGCGTGGAAAGCGTGCTTGAGCTGGCGCAGGTGAGGCTCAGCCAGTCCATGAGCTCCTCGTTGCACGGGCAACCCCTGACGGTAGATTCCTTGTGCACAGCGGCGCGGCAGGGCGATCTGCTGGCTAAGGACATCATTACTGGCGTAGGGAATAACGTCGGGCGCATTCTCGCCATTATGGTGAATCTGTTTAACCCGCAAAAAATCCTGATCGGCTCCCCGCTCAGCCAGGCGGCGGATATCCTCTTCCCGGCGATCTCGGCCTGCATTAGTC
Source organism: Enterobacter sp. SECR19-1250 (assembly GCF_013391025.1). Taxonomy (NCBI): domain Bacteria; kingdom Pseudomonadati; phylum Pseudomonadota; class Gammaproteobacteria; order Enterobacterales; family Enterobacteriaceae; genus Enterobacter; species Enterobacter sp. SECR19-1250. The sequence goes on from NZ_JACASJ010000025.1 coordinate 45,063, forward strand.
AGCAGGCGCTGCCCGCTTACAGCAAAAACATTGTGGTCGAAAGCACGCAATTTTCGAACCAGGGCACCATGGCCGGCGCCGCGCTGGTGAAAGATGCAATGTATAACGGCTCCTTACTGATCCGCCTGCTGCAGGGCTAACTCTTTTCCACAGACTTACTAAAAATTGCGCTATCTCAAGCCGGATAGCGCACGCTTCCCGTAGACTTCCCCCACTGAATTATTTACCTGGTTTATATTTTCGAAGCATACCCAAGAGGTGGAATGAGTCATGCTTAAGCGTTTCTTTGTTACTGGTACAGATACCTCTGTCGGCAAGACTGTTGTATCGCGCGCGTTGCTACAGGCGCTGGCAGCAAGCGGTAAACGTGTTGCAGGGTACAAACCGGTCGCAAAAGGCAGTAAAGAGACGCCAGAGGGGCTGCGTAATAAAGATGCCCTGGTTTTACAAAGCGTCTCATCCCTGGAGCTGCCTTATGACGCGGTCAATCCTATTGCCCTGAGCGAAGAGGAGAGCAGCGTGGCGCACAGCGGGCTGATCAATTACACCCTGCTGTCGGATGGGCTGGCGAACCTGAGCGAGAAGGTTGATCACGTTGTGGTTGAAGGCACGGGCGGCTGGCGCAGCCTGATGAACGATTTGCGTCCGCTTTCCGAGTGGGTGGTGCAGGAGCAACTGCCGGTGGTGATGGTGGTGGGCATCCAGGAAGGGTGTATCAACCATGCGCTGCTTACGGCGCAGGCTATCGCCAATGACGGCCTGCCGTTAGTGGGCTGGGTGGCAAACCGCATCAACCCAGGCCTTGCGCACTATGCAGAAATCATCGACGTGCTGAGCAAAAAACTGCCCGGCCCTCTGGTGGGCGAACTGCCTTATTTGCCGCGCGCCGAGCAGCGCGAACTAGCGCAGTACATCGATCTCTCTGCTCTCGGCAGTGTGCTGGCCGTAGATCGAGTCGTGGCGTAACGTTCGCGAGAGTACGGACGCAACAACGCAGGCAATCAGCAGGCCGGGTAGCAGAAAATACTGCCCGGTCATTTCACACACCATCAGCGCCGACATAATAGGCGCATGCGTCGTGGCAGCGAGCAACGTCGCCATCCCCGCCAGTCCCAGCAAAATCGCCGTTTCAGAACCCGGTAACCACAGCGCAAAAAGCTGCGCAAACAGCATTCCTGTTGCCAGCCCGACAAACAGCGTCGGCGTGAAGACCCCGCCCGGTGCGCCCGAACCGCTGCTTGCCAGGACCGCCAGCAGCTTACAGATAAACACGCCCGCAATAACGGACAGCAGCGGCGGTGAGAGCAGAAAGGCCTGCACCACGCTATAGCCGTTACCCCACACTTTGGGCGTAAGAAGCGACAACATCCCGACGATCAGCCCCCCGAGCGCCAACTGCCAGGGGGGTGAGAGTTTGAGACGCAGAAACAGGGCGTGGCTAACCGTCATCAGCCACATCAGCAGCGGGCCGCAGACGCCCGCCAGCAGACCGATGATGACAATCAACCCGTAATCGCCCGCAGTGAGCGTTTCGCTGAGATGCACCTCATACAGCGTGGTGGCGCCGGGGCTTAACAGACGCGTCGTCAGCAGCGCGACGACGGCCGCAATGACTACCGGGCCGAGCGAGGCGAGCATCAGCGTGCCGAACAGGATTTCCGCAATAAACAGGCTTCCGGCTAGCGGCGCGTGGTAGGCGCTGGCCATTCCCGCCGCCGCCCCGCAGGCTATCCATAATTTCCATTCGGACTTCGGCGTAAAGCGCTGCGCAAACAAGGAGGCGGCGAGGGCAGCGAGCAGGATCATCGCCCCTTCACGCCCGATGGCGCTTCCGCTGGAAACCACCAGCAGTGACGCCAGGGATTTGACCAGGCTGGCACCGTAATCGAACTGCCCGTCACCCGTTTCCAGCGCTTCCATATAATCCGTTGGCGCATGCGGGCGTTGCGCCGTCAGCCGCTGCCATCCCCACAGCAACAATCCGGCTGCCAGGCCGCCAAGAGCAGGCGTGAGCATGCGACGCCAGGGGGACAACGCCGCCGCGGCGTTCACCAGGCTGCCGCTGTCGTTACTGAGAAACAGCCACTCCAGCAGATACATGCTGTGGCGAAACACGGCAACGGCCAGCGCAGCCAGTACGCCCGTGACGGTGGCAATCAGAAGCCGGCGAAACATCGCGCGGATATCGGGGTAAGTATGAAGACGTTGCATGGGTCGCGAGTAAACGGGGTCGGTATTCTATTGTGATAGGAACTCAACCAGTATGCAAATGAGTGTTTATAGGGGTGTTCTAAATATTTAAGTTATTTATTTTTAGTGGTGATTTATTTGGTTGTTAAATATTAACCAAAAGTGCGGAATAAATCTGGTTAACTCATATTCATAGTAAAATTCCTTTTTTATTAACGAAAAGGAAAAGGGAATTCTTTATGAGTAATCAATTTACTAATTACCGGAGCGTAACGCATGGGTTACCGTACCGATAATTTTGGCCGGGGACAGGCGCTTGAGAATGATAAAACGACTACCGGTGCCAGGTGTATTGCGTCTATTACGGACAGCACCGAATTTGGACGCAGAATTCTCAGGGTAGGTGATAAAACCACTCCCTGTCCTAAATGTGGCAGGAAGGGCGTGATTGTATCAGGTGAGGAACGGGTGACATTTCACGGCGTACCCGTCGCCGTTCACGGTTCAAATGTACACTGTGATTGCCCACCGGGTACGAACCGGGTGATTGCCCCGGCAGGTCAGTGGCTGGGCTGTGGACGAGACCCGGTTGATGTTGCCAGGGAAGAACACGCCGCCAGGCTGGCAGCAGAAAAGCAGGCTGAAGAAAACCGCAGAGAGGAAGAAAGGGAGCGCAACCGGGTATTTGCAAAATCCTGCCTGCGGGGGGATGGCTGCAATGATGCCGGTGACGAGCGCGAACCCCATACTAATTTTGCCGATATGGCATTTTTCCTGGCCATGCCGGCCAGCGACCCGGCAACCGATTCAGACACCCCGCAGCACGCGCAGACCGCCAGAAAGAAAAAGCCAGAGGATATCCCCAGACCGAAAAAGCGCAGCGCCTTTTATCGCTGGTGGAACGGCAACCAGGAGGAAATGGACTATCAGGCCGCCGTTGCCGCCGCAACTGCAGCTACGCGCGCGCAGACGGCTACCGCAGGTGCAAGCTTGCTGGAAATCATAAGCGGCAGGACGCTGACTTACGGCACATGGGCGGTGCGTGGTGCCGTTGGGCTGGGTGAGATAGCCACCGCGGGAGCGGGTGCTCCTGTGGCCGGGCTGCTGGTGGGAATGATGCCCGGCAGGCTGAACGACGGCGAACAGGATTTTATCGACCGTATGCGCCTCGCGCAGATGCGTGAAGCCCCAAGCCGTGTTCGCTATACGTGGGAGAACGACAGCAGGGGGAACCCGGTGCCGCATGGCTGGCACACGCCGCCTGGCCGGGACAGTGTGCGCGTCAGAAAAATGGAGTACGACAGCAGGGGGCAGGCGTATACCTTCACTACGGAAGAAGAACCGCGCATCACCATCGTGTGGACGCCTGACCGGACAGACGATAAAAAGCCGTGGAATACCGGCAACCAGGCGCGGCCAGTGCTGCCGAACCCGGTCGTTGTTGACCCGCTGCCCGTTAACACCGGCATAACGGCGACCACCAGCCCGGCACCGGAAGAAAAGAGTTTCGCGGATTACATTCTGATCCTGCCGTTCCCTGACCTGCCGCCGATTTATATCTACCTGAGCAAACCACCGGTGGAGTTTCTGGAGGTTGAGCTATACAGTGACTTTAAGCGCCGTTCACGGCAGGGGATGTATGAGGCGGATCACATGCCGTCGGCTGCGGCTGTTAAGGCCTATCTCCGTAGGGAGTATCCATATTTAAAAGAAACGGAAATTCAGGCGTTTTCATTACAGGTGGCGGCTATCGTTGTCCCTAAAGATGTGCATCAGAAAATCAGTGAAACTTATGGCGGACGTAATACTCTGGCACAGATTGATCTGGACTCGCAGAACTTACGGGCAGCAGCGGATCGTAATCTGGATACCATTAAGCCATCGTTAAAAAAGCAGGGTGCCACTGAAGAACAAATAGAAACTGCCAGAACCAAAATGCATGCTCTGAACAGCCAGCAAGGATTATACAAATGACAGTAAATGTAGAAGCACTTATCCATAATCTGGGCAAAAGCTATAAAGAGTTAGTTGATAATGGGTTAATCACCTACAAAAGTGATCCTATAGGGGCAGCAGGCGACCCCGTGTTACTTTTACCAATGGTGAACGAAGGTGTTTATTTAGCCTTTAATCGAGAAGGGAGAATACTTAAAGAAATTACGTTGTCTATTCAGCGCGATGACGTAAAAGGATGGGTTTTCCCAAATGTACTCCCTTCACCGTTGCAGCAAAACATGTCTCGTGCATGGATTCATCAAGTGTTTGGTGAGCCCGAAGGCACGATTGCCCCAAGAATGATAATGAATCGCTCTTTCGGTTGGGTTGAAAAATTTACCGTTGAAGATGTTCACACACCCACCACAATGCAGATAGATTACGATCTTAACGAGATAGTTAAAGAAGTCGCTTTTATTCTCACTTCTGACATTCGCTGGTAAAGCTTAGCATAAGCCCCGAAAGGGGCTTTTCTGGTCTGTATTAAAATATAATTCTCAGCTCTCACTGTGGATATTCAGCGCCCGGCGCGTACGCCCTGAGCTGAGGTACTCCGCGATATAGTCCTGCGAAATTTCACCGTTATAGCGACCCTCTTCATCCACAATCGGCATCCAGCTGGTGTTGCTTTCATACAGGCGGGAGAGCACCACGCGCAGGTTATCTTCCGCTTTGCCGGTCATGCGGAACGGATGCAGGATATCGGCACAGGTGCCGCTGGCGTTGCGCGCTTCCCGGCGTTTCACAAACCCCAGCGGTTTACCGTGCTCGTCCACCACGGTGATGGCGCGGATATCGTGATCATCCATGGTGGCAAAGGCCTCTGGAAGCGGGGTAGAGCCGCGTACAGTGATAGTAGGCTGCTGGTCGGTGACGTCGCCTGCCGACACCAGCAGCAGGCGCTTCAGAGTGCGGTCCTGACCCACAAACGAGCCGACAAACTCGTTCGCCGGCTTCGCCAGCAGCTCGTCCGGGCTGGCGCACTGGACAATCTTCCCCTGACGGAAAACGGCGATACGATCGCCCAGCTTCAGGGCTTCATCGATATCGTGGCTGACCAGCATCACCGTTTTCTTCAGCTTGCGCTGCATCTCCAGAAACTGGTTCTGGATCACTTCACGGTTGATGGGGTCCACCGCGCCGAAGGGCTCATCCATCAGCAGTACCGGCGGATCTGCCGCCAGCGCGCGGATCACGCCGATACGTTGCTGCTGGCCGCCGGACATCTCGCGCGGATAGCGGTGAAGAAACTTACGCGGATCCAGCGCCACCATATCCATCAGCTCTTCGGCACGGGTTTTACACCGGGCTTTATCCCAGCCCAGCATGCGCGGCACCACGGTAATGTTCTCTTCGATGGTCATGTTCGGGAACAGGCCAATTTGCTGAATCACGTAGCCGATGTTGCGGCGCAGCGTCACCGTATCCATCCCGCTGGTGTCTTCACCGTTAATCAGGATCGTGCCGCTGCTCGGCGTAATCAGGCGGTTGATCATCTTCAGGGTGGTGGTTTTCCCGCAGCCGGACGGGCCGAGCAGGACGCACATTTCCCCTTCGGGCACGTTCAGGTTGACGTTGTCCACGGCCTTAAAGGTCTGGCCATGCTTCTGTGAAAAATGTTTGGTGAGGTTTTCCAGTTTTATCATTATCGAATCCCCTTCGGAGTCAGTACCACCTGCAGACGGTGCAACAGCCAGTCGAGCACAATCGCTAAAAGACAAATCATCAGCGCCCCTGCAATCAACATGCGGATATCGCTCCCGCCGATGCCGTTAAGCAGTAGCAGGCCCAGGCCGCCCGCGCCGATCACGGCGGCAATCGCCATTACGCCGATGTTCATCACCACGGCGGTGCGGATGCCGCCGAAAATCACCGGTAGCGCCATGGGAATTTCAACCCAGCGCAGCCGCTGCCAGAAGGTCATGCCGATGCCGCGTCCGGCCTCACGCAGACCCGGCGGCAGGCTGTCCAGCGCGGTATGGGTGTTGCGTACAATCGGCAACAGCGAGTAGAGAAACACCGCGGTAATGGCGGGCAGGGCGCCAATGCCCTGACCGATCAGCGAAAACAGCGGGATCATCAGGCCAAACAGGGCGATGGACGGAATGGTCAGCACGATGGTCGCGATGCCCAGCACCGGTGTCGCCAGCCATTTGTGACGGACAATTAGAATGCCGAGCGGAACGCCGATAATAATGGCCAGGCCAACCGCCAGCGCCACCAGCCACAGATGCTGCAGCGTCAGGGTTAAGAGGTAATCCCAGTTATCCAGAATGTAGTGAATCGTCTCCATAGCGCCTCCTACAACAGCTTTTTGCTACGCAGGAAATCACGGGCGACCTGCTGCGGTGACTGATGATCGATATCCACCTTCTTGTTCAGCTCGGTGATAACGTCGTTGTTGAGCTGGGCGGAGAGGGTGTTAAGCGCCTCTTCCAGCCCCGGGTTCGCCTCCAGCGTGTCTTTACGCACCACCGGGGTGACGGCATAGCTCGGGAAGAAGCCTTTATCATCTTCCAGTACTTTGAGGTCGAAACCTTTCACGCGGCCGTCGGTGGTGTAGATCAGCCCGGCATCAACAAAACCGTCGCGCACCGCGTTATACACCAGGCCGGGATCCATCTGGCGGATCTGCGGACGGTCCAGCGCCATGTTGTAGGCCTTCTGCAGCGGCTTCATCCCATCGCTGCGCCCGGCAAACTCAAGATCCAGTCCCAGCAGCCAGTTCTTGTCCGGGTTGGTTTTACGCACCTGCTCAATCTTCGCCACCATCTCAGACATGGTGTTGATATGTTCCGCTTCGGCGCGTTTACGCTGCATGGCGAAGGCATAGGTGTTGTTCATATCGGCGGGTTTGAGCCAGACCAGACCGTGTTTCGCGTCCAGACGCTTAACCGTCTCGTAAGACTCCTGCGGCGACATGCGCTTGTTGATGTGGTTAAAGATGATCAACGACGTACCGGTGTACTCCCAGGTCATATCAATTTGTTTGTTGATCATCGCGTTACGGGAGATAACGGTCGCAATATTGGTTTGCGGCTGCACCTGGAACCCTTTCTTTTGCAGATACTGCACGGTCATGGCCGAGAGAATATGCTGCTCGGTAAAGCTCTTGGTCGCCAGAATCAGCGGGGCGGCTATCGCCTGGCTGGTGAAGAGCGCCGCGGCACACAGCGCCGTCAGGCTGGATATCAGTCTCATGAAAGCTCCTTGTTATTGTTATCGAGCGAGATGGGGACTCATCACGCGACCCAGCGCAGCCAGCAGGGTGTCGAGGATCAGGGCAAACAGCGCGGTGGCCGCCGCGCCCAGGATCAGCGTCGGGAAGTCGTTCAGGTAGATGCCGGGGAAAATCAGCTCGCCGTAACTGCTGGCGCCAATCAGGAAGGCCAGCGGAGCTGTACCCACATTAATGGCGGTGGCGATGCGGATGCCCGAGAGCATCACCGGCCAGGAGTTAGGTAACTCCACCTGGCGCAGACGCTGCCATTTGGTCATCCCAATCCCGTTTGCCGCTTCCAGTAATGACGACGGCACCGAGCACAGCCCGGCGTAGGTATTGCGCACAATCGGCAGCAGCGAGGCAAGAAACAGGGCGATGATGGCTGGCGTATCGCCAATGCCAATCACCACCATCGCCAGCGCCAGAACGGCCAGCGGCGGCAGGGTGTTGCCGACGTTGAAGATTTGCATCACGTATTCGGCTACCCCACGCGCCGCCGGGCGGCTGAGCAGGATACCCGCCGGAATGCCAACCAGCAGTGCGAAGAACATCGAGGAAAATACGAGGATTAAATGCTGTTGCCCGAGGTAGATCAGGTCAACCTGGCGCGCCTTGATCGTCTCCAGCCCAATGCCCCAGGTGAGGAGGGCCAGAACCACGATTATGGCGCCGACAAACAGCAGCGAGCGTTTGAGTAATGGATGCATTGCGGTGTGTCTCCCTGTGCGCATGCGTTATCGCAACCAGCGGTTGCCTGTTGTTATGCCATGTTTCGGCAGGGGTAGTTGACCTATAGCAAGCGTTTGGGAAGGGTTCCAGCGAAGGGGGAAAATCAGTAACCCTATGAAACTAGTGACAACCTTGATAAAGCCTTATGAGGTAAGGGCTGGCTGTGAGAGGGCAGAATAGTCCTAAAGCGACTTCATGAAAGTGACGGTGTCACAACTGTCGCGACATTCTGCCCTCTGCGTTTTGACTATCGGCCGAGGGCTGCGCGAACTTTGCGCACGCGTACCGCGATGGTAATCATGGAACAAACGGATACCAGCGCCAGTATAACACCCAGCGCCAGCATTGCATTAAAGCCAATCCACCGGAACAGGAGTAATCCCGCGATACCGCCCGTAATAAACGAGAACAGGGTGGTTAAGTGGGTTTTAAGCTGGCTTTTCTGCGCCGCCGTATCTTTGGAGTAGTCCCGGCGCAGCATCGCCACCACCACCGAGGCCAGCGATATTCCCGCGTCCGTCAGCGTGCCGGTGATGTGCGTTGATCTCACCCGGCCGCTGGAGAGCTGGGTGGAGGTGGAATTGTGGATCCCCATCAGACCACAGAGAAAGATAATAATTGTGCGGTTGCTGGTGAGGGCATGGAAATACATCTCGTAAACCGAAATACCGGTCAGTAATAACCCTTCGACAAACAGGATCTGGCAAAAAACCAGGCGGATATTATGGATAATGCCCCAGATAACAATAATGCGCGCAAGAATGGCACCCGTGACAAACGCCAGAATAATGGAGCCAAAGAAAATAATATCGTTCAGATCGGTGGAAGAGACTTCGCTGGATAATTGTGAGGTATTGCCGGTCATGTGAGAGGGGAAAAAGCCAAATGCCCCAAGGGCGATGGCGTTGAGCAAGCCGGCGGATGTCGCCAGCCAGAGGGCTAACCGGCGATCCTCCTGATGCGTTCGTTCTTTTTTGAGTTTAATCAGCAAGAATACCTCCGGGGTGAGCTTTGCCTGAAACGTCAGGCTAGCAAAGCGATACAACGGACAGTCCAGGATATGGCTTAATTATTATTCCCTCTGACGAGATGCAGGGTTTTGTAATTAAATAAAATATCCTTGCTGAATATAGGGCTGTGGGGAATTCAGACCATGCCGTTATTTCCATGTCGCAAAAATGCCGGGCGCTGATTAAGACGTGGCTTTGTTGAATAAATCAGATTTCGGGTAAGTCTCCCCCGTAGCGGGTTGT
>NZ_JACASJ010000250.1:0-1526 GCF_013391025.1 Enterobacter sp. SECR19-1250
ATGATTGCACAAGAGTTAATCAGGCGCATAATCAGGGGAAGTCCCTTCCATTCGTTAAGGCCACCAGTGCCATGAGCAACCAGCATAAAGCATTCTGCGACGGGATTCTGAAAACAGCGTCTTCAAAGGTCACCCGCTTGCAGCGTGATGCAACTGTACGAATTCTCGAAGCGCAGACAAAACGAAACAAAGCCATAACAGCAGCCTCAGAAGCGATTGAAGTTGTTCAGTCGATGGGAGGGCTTTAATGCATCAACTCTTCAATGCTTATGGTCAGAAAGTACGAGCAAACATAGCTCTCAACCTTCACCCTTTTTATTTGGAGAAACTGGAAAGGCTGGCAAGCCGAATCGGTAGCGGGATTCAGTCAGAAGAACAGCGTCTAATACTGGCAATTGGTGAGATGCTCCGAAACGTGGAGACTTAACAATGAACCTTTACGCATTCAACCCACTGAAACAAAATGATAAGCAAGAGGTGCTTACCCCCGCAGCCTTTAATTTGGTCTTATCGCTACCTGAGCAGCTACTGAAAAGGCTGGACAAGGTCGGCTATGAACTGGTTAAGCGTTACGGTATTGCAGGGTGTAGTGATAAGCAGCGACATCACATCGCTATTGTTCATCTGCTTGAAAAATCCTCTTAGGCGTTAAAAGACAATAGTAGCCATTTAGCCCCGGCTGGTGATACCAATCAACGGGAGCTTTAGCGACTACATCATGTACGCTCAAAAGCCATCTTATCAGGACGCTCGTGTATCCATATGGAACCGTGAGCCAGCCGGAGATAGAGCCTGTATATCGTTTACAGGGACGAGAATCACCATAAGCCTGTTTATCCCTCAGTAAGGGGCATCGGGGCTGAATGCGTGACTTATAAGCGTTTATTGGGCAATTTTGAGACATTGGAAGTCATCAGCTTCGAGTTGAGCTTGTACCTGTTCGAGCTGTACAACTACAGGCCGTTACAGTTAACATCCCAATTGCCATATCAACCATAACGGCAGTTATGAGGGATGATTTACCGATTCTTATAGATGAACAAAAGGCAGATTTTTAAGTCTAACTTATTGATTTATAAGTATTTTTACGTGATGGTGCCGATAATAGGAGTCGAACCTACGACCTTCGCATTACGAATTAGTAGAATTATATTTAACTAACTGTTTTACATGCACATTACCGCATTCACATTGCGCAACTCAATGGCACATGATGTAAGTTAGTGAATACAGTTGCTACATGTATGACACAAAAATGGCACATGATGACGAGACTATGCATGCTCGTTGCGTGTTTCCATACGTAGCGTTTTTTTTAGATCAGGGAGTGTTACCATATGATAATGTTAAATTTTTATAGAATGGCAAAGATGCGTAAATATGTTTATTTCATTTTAGGCTTTCTAACTTTTCAGCTATCACTATTAGCACACGCTGAAAGCACATTTAAAATTATAAAGCAAGAATTGATCTGATGTAGCCCCCTGAAACACCGGACAGTAGCTGTATCTCCAGATAAGAGATAG
>NZ_JACASJ010000251.1:0-1512 GCF_013391025.1 Enterobacter sp. SECR19-1250
CTGATCGCCAGATCACGCTATTTAAATTCTGGAATTAGCTGCGGAATGACGGTTTGAAGCCACTCTTCCCCGATACGCTCTTTATTGTAAAAGTTTTCGTCGTTCATCATATTTTGGGAATATTCTGAAACATTTTCCCAAATTATAGAGAGGGGGGATGCGGAGAAAGTATGAAATTTCGGGTGAGTCACCGTAAGGACTCACCCGATAGGACTATGCCTGTTTCTTCAGACAACCACTCATAAACTTGCTGCGATCGTCGCCTTTCAGCATTTGTTGCGTGGCCTGAGCGTTACATTCACGCATTTTTTGCTGCTGCGGCGTCAGGCTTTTTTCATCTGGTTTGGATGCACCATTTTTGAGGCAATCGCTCATATATGTCTTACGGGCATCCCCTTTCAGCGCTTTTGCTGTCGCCTGTTGATTGCAGGTCGTCATACGCTGCTGTTGAGGTGTTAAGGTTTTCTCTTCCGCATGCGCTGAGGCGATCAGGCACAGGCCGGAAAACAGGGTAACCAGTATTGTTGTTTTCATTGCACCATCCTTTATGTGAAGTTCCACATTAAGTCTGGTTCGTTGCGGGAAAAAAACCACCCTGCGACAATGATTTTCTTCTGGTTTATGCATTATTTCATCTCTGGCGCGGCACGCTGTTCATTACCCGGTTTCGCCTGACGCGTTAGGGTATTTAATAGCGAGAGGCATGAGATGAAATAGAGGCTCTGTTTAAATTCTTTTCTCCCAGTGCGAAGGCCAAAAATAAAAACAGAGCGACGACAGGCATCCTGCATGACCATTCTATGACAGGCCATTATCTTTCAGCAGGCTAGCTGCGAGGATGCCTTAATAGCTTCTTTACGTATTGCTGAAGCATCTCCGCATCTTCAGCGGGGACCAGCGAATCGGGGCGAGCCTTGTCCAGCGCGCTTTCTACATTATCGATTAACGCCTGTTGCTGCGGTTGTGTCATTTGTCGGAGCAACGCCGTAACGACAATTTCCAGCGCCTCGACCTGGGCGACCAGTTCTTTTGACTCTTCTTCCTTTTGTGCAAGCTTGACCAGCAACTCAGCAATGAGATTTTTCATCGTGCTATTTCCTTATACGTTTTTTCTGAACTTAGCATTCAGAATGAATAATGCAAAGAGGAGAAAAGTATTATCTTATGCAAAAGTGATGCTGCTGCCAAAATAAAGATGAATGGCAAGCAGCGAAACGTTTTTCTCTTTAGAAAAAGCCGCATTTAGTTATATAAAAATGCGGCAACCATAAGAATATATAATACATTACGGCAAATGATTAACGCGCCGCTCTCGCCTGCTCTAATTGGCGACGGCGTCTCAGCGCAATCGCCAGCTGGATAATATTGATCAACACCACAATCGCCGTGGCCGCAAATACCCAACGAAAACCGGCCATCGCCGAAACGGATGCGCCAATAAGCGGACCGGCAACATTACCTAAGGAAGGTGCGAATAAGCAGGTCATTTCTTCCCAAGCTGACTCGCTGATT
>NZ_JACASJ010000252.1:0-1472 GCF_013391025.1 Enterobacter sp. SECR19-1250
AATTTTAATCAGCGAGTCAGCTTGGGAAGAAATGACCTGCTTATTCGCACCTTCCAAAGTTGTTTTGGACTGTAGGAGTCCAAGAGACAATGACATTACATACAACGCCGTGTAACGGATTTTACATTATTACAAAGCCTGTGTTACAAGAGAGTTATGGACATGATTGAAAAAATATGTGAAGTAATTGATGGTGAATACGTCTGTGATATAGATATTAGCGTTGAAGAATGGAAGATTTTATTAAGGGATAAAAAAGTTTTTGATGACAAAAGTATTGCAGCGTTAAAAAAATGGTTCATTGAGCCAGACCATTCCTGTACATGTTTCGATATCGGCAAGAAGTACGACCTGCACAGTATGAGTGCTAATGGTGTAATCAATGGGTTGGGTGGAAGAGTTCAGAAGCAGCTTGGCCGATTCGAGGTTAAAGGAGTCGGAAAGATTGCTTCCGGGACAAAATTCATTACAGTCATGAAAAGTAGAGAAATTAAAGGAAACCCAAAGCGAAATTTATGGACTATCCGTGAAGAACTTGTTCAGGCAATAAAAGAACTAGATTTTTTTAGTACGAACGAAAGCTCAAGCATTGATTTTTACTCAGATAATGATTTGATCACTGCTCTAGAAGAAAGTAATCACTTTGACGTTACTCAGACATTTGAGTATAGCGAAAAAGCGAAACCTAAGAAAGCTGCAATAGAAGTCAAAAATGGACTCTCATACCCAAGAAGTAAATCTGTTTCAAAAAATGCGCTTAACAAAGCTGATTATAAATGTGAAATTAATTGCGACCATCCAACGTTCAGAAGGCGAAACTCTCCTCTAAATTACACAGAACCTCATCACATTGTCCCGATGTCAAAGCAAGACTATTTTGAGAATTCACTGGATGTGGAAGAGAATATCATATCACTATGTTGCAACTGCCATAAACAAATTCATCTTGGCAAGGGGTTTGAAGATATGTTGAGGAAAATATATGCCGAGCGGAAAGATGTATTAAAAAAAGCGGGAATCGAGATATTATTAGAGGATTTGATTCTTTTTTACAAGATGGAAGGTAATTAATCTTCGAGAAGATGCATGCTTATTTTTATTTTTTTAGCAATGAATGTGAAATACTGCCTGACTATCAATCCTGTCATGTGGTTCAGATTTATGGGGGAGGATTTTAATATTTTACCAGCATGGCATGTCGATCAATCGGTTAAGTATAGCGCCAGGTAACCAGACGGATTTTCCCTCTCAGGCGGGAGTCGTTATCCATCGTCCAGTACCTGATTAAAAGTAGGAGTAATTACAAGAAAATTAAATTGTATGACTATTATTTCCGTTCAGAAAAGAAAGTTACATTAAAAACCCGAAATTATTATGGTTATTAATTAGTTAAGTGCTATATATTTTCGTGTCCGGGGGGTAATGACTCCAACTTACTGATAGTGTTTTATGTTCAGATAATGCCCGATGAC
>NZ_JACASJ010000253.1:0-1413 GCF_013391025.1 Enterobacter sp. SECR19-1250
GCGTGATCTGATCCTTCAACTCAGCAAAAGTTCGATTTATTCAACAAAGTCCCGTTAAGGTGGAACTCGTTCTTTGTGTCTTCCGGCGAGATATCATTTTCCCATAAGCTGCGAGAAAAAAAACAAAACCTGCAGGGCGGTCATGAGCATCGGGTTATCAATCTCCAGATTTTCCCGAAAGATGCCGGAGCCCCTGGAGAGGGGCCGGAAATTATTCGTCAGCATGCTGACAAACTTAAGTCGGGACTTGAGCACTTCTGTGGGACGGCTGGACCCGCTTTTCTCCGTAGTCTGCTTTCTCAGACTGATGAAGAGGGGCTTCCCGTGAGTTATCAATGGTTACATGAATCCGTTAAAGCTAAGGTATCAGAATGTGAAGGCCTGCTTCTGGCTGAGCTGATTGATGAAGGGTATCTCCTGACGGATGTTCAACTCCGTGCGCTTCGACGCTTTTCTTTCGTAATGGCTGTAGGTCTGCTGGCGCAGGAACTGGGTATCTTGCCTTACTCTCCGGAACGAATTGCGACCGCCGTCTGGGAAATAGTTGTTCGTTGGCTGAGTGATACCTCTGTGCAATATAACCCGGTCCAGCAAGCATTGATTGATATTCAGCGTGATCTTGTAAAAAGGGAAGGGGCACATTTCATCGGCCTGAAAGATCGTGAGAGCCGTAAACCCGGAAACCACTGGGGGTATATCCACCATACTAATGAGGATTTTTTAATCTTCGCACCTGTATTTGAAGAGTGGTGCCAGAAACATTCATTAAGCGCTCGAGAAGTCGCTAAGGAGCTGGCATGCCGAAAACTTCTTCGGGTAGAAAGTAAAGGGCATTACAAAAAGCGTCCTCTTACTGGTATGGATAAGTGTTACTACCATATTAAGCGGGAGTTTATCAGTGTTGATTTGAATTTTTCTTAAAGCATTATCTGAATGTAGTTAACTAACTTATCTTTAAACTTATTATTCTGAATAAATTAACAGAAGGGGAACCCCATGACTGAATTCTGCGAATTAAATGAGACTCACTTTTTTCCTGGCGCTATTACAGGCTGTGAAACTATTCGTCCACCATTTACGCTTTATGGTCTTATCATGACGCAGGCTAAATGCAATTTCTATGGTATCTGTAGGGAAGTGACAGACAGTGAGTATCCTGAATTAAAAGCAATGATTAACCGGAATGAAAAGATTCGTTTCTTTGCCAGTTATATTTTCAAAGGTAACGTTCGTTATGATTATCTTGGCGAATTACCAACACTATCAATCGATCAGGCTCGCAATAAAGCCCGATATCTTGCCAGAAGTAATGAGGATGAGACCGCTTATGAATACATCCCATTCTGATTGATGAGTTTACCGGCTTTGTTGAATAAATCAGATTTCGGGTAAGTCTCCCCCGTAGCGGGTTGT
>NZ_JACASJ010000254.1:0-1396 GCF_013391025.1 Enterobacter sp. SECR19-1250
GTCTGAACCACAAAAGTCTGAACCACAAAACGGGCGCGGCGCGCTCTTCGCCGGTGGGCTGGCCGCCATTCTTGCGTCGGCCTGCTGCCTGGGGCCGCTGGTTTTGATCGCCTTGGGGTTCAGCGGGGCATGGATCGGCAACCTGACGGTGCTGGAACCCTATCGCCCGATCTTCATCGGCGCAGCGCTGGTCGCGCTGTTTTTCGCCTGGCGGCGCATCTACCGCCCGGCGCAAGCCTGCAAACCGGGTGAGGTCTGCGCGATTCCCCAAGTGCGAGCTACTTACAAGCTCATTTTCTGGATCGTGGCCGCGCTGGTCCTGGTCTCGCTCGGATTTCCCTACGTCATGCCATTTTTCTATTAATCACAGGAGTTCATCATGAAAAAACTGTTTGCCGCCCTCGCCCTCGCTGCCGTTGTTGCCCCCGTGTGGGCCGCCACCCAGACCGTCACGCTGTCCGTGCCTGGCATGACCTGCGCCTCTTGCCCGATCACTGTCAAGCACGCGCTTTCCAAGGTTGAGGGCGTGAGCAAGACCGACGTAAGTTTCGACAAGCGCCAGGCCGTCGTCACCTTCGACGATGCCAAGACCAACGTCCAGAAGTTGACCAAGGCGACCGAGGACGCGGGCTATCCGTCCAGCCTCAAACGCTGATCCGTTAACCGAACTCGGGAGCGACACATGGGACTCATCACGCGCATCGCTGGCAAAACCGGCGCGCTCGGCAGCGTCGTTTCCGCGATGGGCTGCGCCGCCTGTTTTCCTGCCATCGCCAGCTTTGGCGCGGCCATCGGACTGGGCTTCTTGAGCCAGTACGAGGGGCTATTCATTGGCATCCTGCTGCCGATGTTCGCCGGCATCGCGTTACTCGCCAATGCTATCGCTTGGCTCAATCATCGACAGTGGCGACGCACGGCGCTCGGCACGATAGGCCCGATCTTGGTGCTGGCAGCGGTGTTTTTAATGCGGGCTTACGGCTGGCAGAGCGGTGGACTGCTCTATGTCGGCCTGGCCTTGATGGTTGGGGTGTCGGTCTGGGATTTCATCTCGCCAGCACATCGCCGCTGCGGGCCGGACAGCTGTGAATTGCCAGAACAACGTGGCTGACGGCAACAGCCGTAGCCACCACAGAAAAGGAAAAATACATGACCACCCTGAAAATCACCGGGATGACCTGCGACTCGTGCGCGGCTCACGTCAAGGAAGCCTTGGAGAAAGTGCCCGGCGTGCAATCGGCGCTGGTGTCCTATCCGAAGGGCACAGCGCAACTCGCCATTGAGGCGGGCACGTCATCGGATGCGCTGACTACCGCCGTGGCCGGACTGGGCTACGAGGCAACGCTTGCCGATGCGCCACCGACGGACAACCGCGCCGGCCTGCTCGACAAGATGCGCG
>NZ_JACASJ010000255.1:0-1367 GCF_013391025.1 Enterobacter sp. SECR19-1250
CGAATGGAAGGGACTTCCCCTGATTATGCGCCTGATTAACTCTTGTGCAATCATGGGGTACACATCGTCCCGGAGGAATTCGTTATGACTATCACGACTGTCGGTATCGATCTTGCTAAAAATGTGTTTGCTGTTCACGGTGTTGATCAAAATGGTAGAACTGTTCTGGTTAAGCCTAAAGTATCGCGTGCTGCACTTCCTGAGTTAATTGCAAGTTTGCCTCCCTGTGTTATCGGGATGGAAGCATGCTCCGGGGCTCACTACTGGGCAAGATTGTTTCGGCAGTATGGTCATGAGCCACGTCTGATGGCTGCTAAGTTTGTATCGCCTTATCGTATGGCCGGAAAATCAGGAAAAAATGATGCAGCTGATGCTCAGGCTATCTGTGAAGCTGTTCGTCGTCCGCATATGCGGTTCGTACCAGTGAAAGACGAAAGCCAGCAGGCCATGCAGTGTTTACATCGTACCCGTCAGGGTTTTATCGAAGAGAAAACAGCAACGTATAATCGTCTGCGAGGATTGATATCTGAATTCGGTGTCATCGCGCCACAAAGTGCTGATGCCCTGCGCCACATGGTTTCTGTGCAGAAGAGCTCTTTACCGCTTCAGGTTCAGCAATGTGTTGATGATTTGATGGAACACGTTGATCGCATTGAAGCTAACATCACTGAATATGACCGAATTTTGTCCCACATAGCCAAAACAGATCATCGCAGTCAGCGGCTGATGGAGCTAAAGGGCGTTGGTCCCACAACGGCCTGTGCACTGGTCGCCAGTATCGGTAATGCACATGATTTTAAAAATGGACGTCAACTGGCAGCCTGGCTGGGGCTGACGCCATCACAATACAGCAGCGGGGGAAAGTCGAAACTCGGCAGGATCACAAAAGCCGGTGATTCGTATCTGCGAACGCTTCTGGTTCAGGGGGCTCGTTCAGTGCTTATTGGCGCCGGGAAAAGGACTGACTCATTCAGCCGTTGGGTTTGTATGTTGGTTGAGCGCAGAGGGTACTGGCGGGCTGTTGTGGCCATCGCCGCCAAAAATGCGCGGCTGTGTTGGGCATCACTACATTACGGTGATGATTTCCGGCTGTACTCAGTCAACTAAAGCTCGAAGCTGTATAACCATCTGACCTGCAATTCGTTGATGATAAAGGGTTAGACCCCGTGAGGCCTATCTGGCTATTGTACAGGATATACGTATCCGCTTAACGAACAAGAACCTCACGCGCGTCTTTCATCAGGGCCCGAATCGATGACGATTCATCATGGCCGTTTATAGTACCGCAGTCTCTCCCCTTTATTTTTACTGAAGAGCAGACAGAAACCATAAATACCGGCTTTGACATGCCGGGGAAGTCCTTATAG
>NZ_JACASJ010000256.1:0-1333 GCF_013391025.1 Enterobacter sp. SECR19-1250
CACCGAAAGAGATAATTGAAAAGGGTGTTGCGTTGACAGGTTGAATCTACAGCCATCTATTTTAATGATATCCGCCTGAAGGCGTCTGAGTCGTTCGTAGTTGGCATAGCCGGTACCAAAATCATCAATCGCGATACGGAACCCACGATCCCGTAGCTGCTGAAGGTTTTTGATACTGCTGCCAGAGTTCGAGAAGGCCTGCTCTTCCGTGATCTCAAGGACAACGTCCTGCGGCGCGATACCATAGTGTTCGAACAACGCGCTAATCTCGGTAGCCACCTCTTTTTGCATCAGCGTCAGAGGCATCAGATTGACAGAAAAGCGAGTGCCACCCTGCGACGCAGGATGATCACGCAACCACAACAGCAGTTTTTCCAGCACGCACATATCAAAGCGGTGGCTCAGGTTAAACTGGGCAATCAGCGGGATGAAGCGGTCAGGCGTGATAATCTCACCCTCGCTTTCCATGCGCGCCAGTATTTCGTAATAACCGCTGCCGTCCGCTTTTTGGATTGGCTGGGCATATAAATGAAACTGACCGGCATCCAGGGCATGTTTGATACGCGCTAACATCAGCACCCGTTCTGTGGTTTGCCCCGACGCGGCCTCCAGGCTATTGGTGAGCGCGAGTACGTTATGCGCTCCGCATGACTGCTCGGCAAGCCAGCTCAGTTGGCCCAGCGTATGGTGCAAGTTCTCGCCGTTTTCGACCATTCCCCAGGATGCGCCAAACTCGATATCCAGCCCCGTGTTGTTCCAGTAAATTTTTCGGCTGTTTAATTGATCAACCATATGCTGCAGCCGTTCAGCGGTTTCAGGCCCCAGCAATACAATGACCAGCTCGCTGCCTGGCAACTGGAAGAGCTTCTCATCTTTCTGCAACAGCGGCTGCAGGGAGGTGGTTACCCTACGTTTGCAATGCACCCGCATGAGAATGCCGTAGTGGCGGCTTAAAAATTCCAGGTTGTCCATCCGCAGGCAGCAGATTTTTGCATCCGGCTGAGCCTGAAGAAACTCTTCCAGCGCCCGAATATTCGGTAAACCAGTCAGCGGGTCGGTCAGCGCCCTGTCCTGCCAGTCCTGCTTCAACCAGTTGCTTCGCTGGTAGAGCCGCGACATGTAAAGCAGACAGATAGCGAAAGAGATCAGCACAGACAGGATAAAGGAGAGTGAATGCCCAGATTCGACGCCATTAAGGAAGTTGTAGTTATAGGTCAACAGCAGCAGAGCGGATGCCGCCCACAGTAAAGAGATGAGCGCATAGCTGAGGCGACTGATACCTAGGGAAGGTGCGAATAAGCAGGTCATTTCTTCCCAAGCTGACTCGCTGATT
>NZ_JACASJ010000257.1:0-1330 GCF_013391025.1 Enterobacter sp. SECR19-1250
CTAGGTTCATTTCATTGTAAGTGGATGAACCAGTAATTTAATTTAAATCGGTTCTCGAATTCTGTCAGTAACCATACTTTAAATAAGGGAATGCGCATGCTGTTGAAAACGTCTCGACGAACTTTCCTGAAGGGGTTAACCCTCTCTGGCGTAGCCGGAAGTCTTGGCGTATGGAGTTTCAATGCGCGTTCCAGTCTGAGCCTGCCAGTTGCCGCATCCCTGCAGGGTACTCAGTTTGACCTGACCATTGGTGAAACGGCCGTCAATATCACGGGCAGTGAGCGTCAGGCCAAAACAATCAATGGAGGCCTGCCGGGGCCCGTTCTTCGCTGGAAAGAAGGTGACACCATTACCCTGAAGGTCAAAAACCGTCTTAATGAACAGACGTCCATTCACTGGCACGGCATTATTCTTCCGGCCAATATGGATGGTGTTCCGGGGCTGAGTTTTATGGGCATAGAGCCTGATGATACCTACGTTTACACCTTTAAGGTTAAGCAGAACGGGACTTACTGGTACCACAGCCATTCCGGTCTGCAGGAACAGGAGGGGGTATACGGTGCCATTATCATCGATGCCAGGGAGCCAGAACCGTTTGCTTACGATCGTGAGCATGTGGTCATGTTGTCTGACTGGACCGATGAAAATCCTCACAGCCTGCTGAAAAAATTAAAAAAACAGTCGGATTACTACAATTTCAATAAACCAACCGTTGGCTCTTTTTTCCGCGACGTGAATACCAGGGGGCTGTCAGCCACCATTGCCGATCGGAAAATGTGGGCTGAAATGAAAATGAATCCGACTGACCTCGCGGATGTCAGTGGCTACACCTACACCTATCTCATGAACGGGCAGGCCCCGCTGAAAAACTGGACCGGACTGTTCCGTCCCGGTGAAAAGATACGCTTACGGTTTATCAACGGCTCGGCAATGACCTATTTCGATATCCGTATCCCCGGGCTGAAAATGACGGTCGTGGCTGCAGATGGCCAGTATGTAAACCCGGTTACCGTTGACGAATTCAGGATTGCCGTTGCCGAAACCTATGATGTCATTGTGGAGCCTCAGGGTGAGGCCTATACCATCTTCGCACAATCCATGGACAGGACCGGTTACGCTCGAGGGACACTGGCCACGAGAGAGGGGTTAAGTGCTGCCGTTCCCCCCCTCGATCCCCGTCCTCTGTTGACCATGGAAGATATGGGTATGGGGGGAATGGGACATGATATGGCAGGAATGGACCACAGCCAGATGGGAGGCATGGATAACAGCGGAGAGATGATGTCTATGGACGGTGCTGACCTTCCGGATAGCGGGACATCCTCCGCGC
>NZ_JACASJ010000258.1:0-1329 GCF_013391025.1 Enterobacter sp. SECR19-1250
TTATTGCCCGGTGGCGCTGCGCTTACCGGGCCTACAGTCCCGTAGATACTGTTATGCCACGCAAGCATTTTTCTCGTGCAGTGTGGCATCGAACGGGCGTCCTGATTTCAGGACGCCATACGCCACCTGCGCCAGCTTACGCATCATTGCTCCGATTATCAGCTTCGCACCCTTACCGTTATTTTCCAGACGACTCCTGAACGCTTTTCCCCACTCCGTTTTGTACAGCGCCACCATCGCGGGCATATACAGCGCCCTGCGAAGCGAGACATGTCCTGCCTTACTCATCCTGCTTGCCCTGTTTATGCTGCTTCCGGATTCATGCTGACGCGGTGTCAGCCCCGCGAACGCCGCGAACTGCCTCGCCTGACCGAACCTGTCCTTCAGCCCCACATACGCCAGCAGCACGGCGGACGTCTTTTCACCTATACCCGGTATGCTGTCCAGCAGTTTTCGCCGGTGCTTCATATCCGGGTCATCATCCGTCAGGTCCTTTATCTGTTTCTCCAGTCGCTTCAGCTCCGCTTCCAGCCACAGAAGGTGCGCATCAATGCTCGGCATCTGCACTTCCCGCGCCGTCTCCCGGCGGTTCAGCTCCTGCGTGTGCATGTCCGTCAGGGACTGATGCCGCAGTACCAGCGCCCGTAACGCGCGCTCCAGCGGATGCGGTGCCTCCCAGACTGCCGGGCGCTTCTGCCGGCAGAACTCTGCCAGCATACGGGCATCCACAGCATCGGTTTTACTGCGCAGACCTTCGCTCTGCGCAAAGGCTTTACCCAGCGCAGGATTGATGATGGAGACGGTGAAACCGGCATCACTGAGGCAGGCCGCGGCGTCTTCCATATAGGTGCTGGTCGCCTCCATGCAGATATGGGCTGGTGCCACGCCGTGATTATGAAGCCAGCTGAGCAGCTCATTGTGACCTTTAGGGGTGTTAGCAAACTTTTTGCTGCGGTGACGGCCATCAGGTCGCAGCACATCGACATCCAGCTTAGCTTTGGAGACATCGATACCAATAAAGTGAAGTTCCTGTTCCATAGTGAAACCAACCTTGTGAATGCGGGTTACCGGGAAAACCGGTCCATGATACTGTCCGGTTTGTCACTTGTGGAGAAGGGGCAGTCCACTGCAGGGATCTACGATACAGGTTCGTGGCCTAAGGCCGGGTACGGCATGTGGACTGCCTGACAGAAAGAACTGGCCGGTTCTTTCTGTACGGGAGGATAATACAAGGCCGGGTAAGGCGAAGCCGCCACCCGGCAGGTTTCCAGAACGCACAAAAGCAAAAAGCCTGCTTTAAAAGCAGGCTTTTCAAATTTGGCTCCTCTG
>NZ_JACASJ010000259.1:0-1316 GCF_013391025.1 Enterobacter sp. SECR19-1250
GGGTCTTCCCCGATCATGGTGGGAAGACTCAGAACGCCATATTCAGTTTTCCATAGTGGAACATCACTCCCAGCTTAAAGCGCTCCCGGTTCCTGTATCCTCTGGCTTTTATTCTCAGCAGTCTGATCTTGCTGTTCAGCGCCTCTGCATTACCATTCGAGACACGATGATGCATCGCATTCAGTATTCCATATAACCGTTTTTTGATGGTTTTCGCTGCGTTTTTCATCATCGGCACATCACATTGAGACGCCAGCGATATCCACTGCAACCAGTCATTTCTGCGTTCTGTGCTCCAGGGGCGATCCCAGATATTTTTGGCCAGCTCTTTCAGTGTCCAGCACTGGCTTGTCTGCTGCATCTGTTCCCGCAGCCACATCAGCTTTTCCTGCCGGGACTCAGTCATCCATTTGTCGCTGTACTGCCACAGGAAGCGGGTACCTTTGGCCTGACGGCGGCTTTCAACCGGAAGACGGGGATGTTCATTCTGGCGGGTTTTATCCACCACCTCACCCAGCTGTTTCGCTACGTGGAAGCGGTCAAAGGCGATTTTATCAACTGCACACGGTAAGTGGATGCGCGCGGCTCTTATATAGCCCGCATTCATGTCCATTGAGAGCGTTTTAATGGCCTGCAGCTGTCCGTCAGTCAGGGTTCTTAGGTAACCGGCAAGACTTTCCTTACCTCGATCATCCGTTAAAGCCAGCGCCCGCCCGTCACGATCGGAGATCACCGTTATATAACGATGTCCTTTTTTAAAAGCGACCTCGTCCACATTCATATGCCGGGCTGCTAACGGCTTTTTTATGCGTGCAAGACCTCGTTTAACCGCGCGGGTCATAATGCCGTCAACGGCATTCCAGCTCAGTTTGAGTTGTTTCCTGACCGCATCAACAGTGCTGATTTTCAGCCATGAAAGCACGAATGATTCGAACAGCAGCGTATACCGGCTGCCGGGCCCCGCCCACGGAACAGGCAAAGTCTGGCATCCATGCTTCGGACACATAACACGGGGCACACTGGCTTCAACTATCGTGGCGAACTGGCAGGTATCGAGGTGGCGCCATTTACGATGCCGGTGATCGTGAACGGGGCAGGATTTCCCGCAGGCTGGACAGGTTAACTGAGTATTTTCAGCGATTCCGACAGTAACGGTAACAGAAGCGGCATTTTCATCGAGAGAAAGAGACTTTACCTGCCACGGAGCTGACAAGTTGAGGATATGTGCATAGAGGGACTTTTCGTCCATGGTGGTGACCTCTGGCGATTTAATACGCCATTATCATGCCTTCAGCCACCACAACAAGGGAAGACCC
>NZ_JACASJ010000026.1:0-39281 GCF_013391025.1 Enterobacter sp. SECR19-1250
TGCGCTCCGGATGAATATGATGATCTCATATCAGGAACTTGTTCGCACCTTCCCTGGATCTGTACGGTAAAGTCACAGGTCTGCACTATTTTTCTGATGATACTGACAACGACGGCGACAAAACCTACGTTCGTCTGGGCTTCAAAGGCGAAACTCAGATCAATGACCAGATGACCGGTTATGGCCAGTGGGAATATGAGTTCAAGGGCAACCGCTCTGAATCCCAGGGTGCTGACGGTAACAAAACGCGTCTGGCGTTCGCAGGTCTGAAATTCAACGAATTCGGTTCCTTCGACTACGGCCGTAACTACGGCGTGGCGTACGACATCGGCGCATGGACTGACGTTCTGCCAGAATTCGGTGGCGATACCTGGACCCAGACTGATGGCTTTATGACTGGCCGTACAACTGGCGTAGCGACTTACCGTAACACCGACTTCTTCGGTCTGGTTGACGGCCTGAACGTTGCCGCTCAGTACCAGGGTAAAAACGACCGTAACGACATCACCGAATCTAATGGTGACGGCTGGGGTCTCTCTTCTACCTATGAATTCGACGGCTTCGCAGCGGGTGCAACTTACGCGAAATCTGACCGTACCGACCGTCAGGTTCGTGCAGCTAGCGACCTGAACGCAGGTGGCGAGAACGCAGAAGTATGGGCAGCCGGTCTGAAGTACGATGCGAACAACATCTACCTGGCAACCACCTACTCTGAAACCCGTAACATGACAGCTTTCGGTGACGGTCACGTTGCAAACAAAGCGCAGAACTTCGAAGTTGTGGCTCAGTACCAGTTCGACTTCGGTCTGCGTCCGTCCATCGCTTACCTGAAATCCAAAGGTAAAGACATCGGTTCTTACGGCGACCAGGATCTGGTGGAATACGTTGACGTTGGCGCGAGCTACTACTTCAACAAAAACATGTCCACCTATGTTGATTACAAAATCAACCTGCTGGACGACAATGCGTTCACCAAAGACGCTAAAATCGCTACCGACAATATCGTTGCTGTAGGTCTGACCTACCAGTTCTAAGATTTGTCACACCAGAAAGCCAGTCCCTGCGGCTGGCTTTTTTTTTGCCCCTCTGCCCGCTCTCCTGATCGTCATCCCCCGGTTCCGGTATACTGCTCTGTCGTCACTGTCCTAACGTCACAGCCTGAACAGGGAGCCTTCGATGATTACCACCCACTTTTTTATCGCCGTCAGTCTTGATGGCTACATTGCCCGCCAGGATGGCGATATCGGTTGGCTACTCCAGCGCGATGATCCAACGGAAGATCATGGTTATGATGCGTTCATTGCCGACAAAGACTGGATTGTGATGGGCCGGGGAAGCTATGAGAAAGTGCTGACCTTTGACCAATGGCCCTATAACCGCCCCGTGCTGGTGCTCTCCAGTCAGCTGGCTGACACCGAGGTGCCCGAGCCGCTGAAAGGTAAAGTGCAGTTCTCCCGCTGTACTCCAAAGGAAGCGCTTGCTGAGCTGGCGGCGCAGAACGCACACCGCGTCTATATTGATGGCGGACAGGTGATCCAGTCGTTTCTGCGCGAAGGACTGGTGGCCGATATGGTTATCACCACTGTTCCTGTCCTGATCGGCTCAGGCAAGCCGCTGTTCGGCTCGCTGCCCCGGGATATCGATTTAATGCTTTTATCCACCCGCAGCTTTCCGTCGGGTCTGGTGCAGTCGCACTATCGGCTGACGCGATAACGACACCGCGCCGCTGCAGCAGGAGTGAATAGCCCGAAGGTGCAGCGCCTTCGGGCTTGCATTTACTGTTGCGGCGCGTTCGCCAGGCTAAACCAAATCCCAATCGCCAGCAGCAATAACATCCCACCGGCGCTGCCTAACGCCACGCTGTGCGACGTGATAAACGCCGTTTTTGCCGCCTCAATGACGGTTTCACCGAGCGCCGGACTGAGATCCTGCGCGACCTTCATCGCTTCGCCAATGGATGACGAGGCTTTATCAGCCAGCGTTGAAGGTAAGCCCTGCGGTAGTTCAATCGACGCCGAGAAGCTGCGGGTCAGCAACAGACCAAATATCGCGATCCCCAGCCCCGCGCCCAGTTCGTAGGACATGGTTTCGATCGCCCCGGCAGCGGCGGCTTTCTCTTTCGGCGCCGCCGCCATGATTGCCGAGGTGGAGGCCAGCAGCGCACTCGCCGCACTGAAGCCAAGCAGCACCATCAGGCACCACGCCTGCCACTGCTGCGTGCTGAAGTCGAGCATCGACAGGCCAATAAAGCTGACGGCGCTCAGCCCCATTCCGCCTGCCGCTACCATGCGCAGCCCCAGACGACCAACCAGTATCCCGGCAATCGGGCCGCTGAACCCACTGGCGACCATGAGCGGCAGCATGAACATGCCCGCTTCAAACGGGGTAAAGCCATGCACAAACTGCAGCTCCTGGGCCATCAGCAATTCATACCCCACCAGGGCGATCATGGCGGTCATCGCCATCACCACCCCGCTTAAAATGATGCGATGGCAAAACAGGCGCATGTCGATCATCGGCACACGGGCGCGAAGCTGAATACGCACGAAGATAAACAGCAATACCGCGCCGGTGAGCAGCGTACAGGCCACCAGCCATGGAGAAAGCCCGCCTTTCAGCGCGGTTTTGGCGCTATAGACCAGCAGCAAAATTGCCACAATCAGCATGACGGCATGGCTAATATTCAGCGGCTGCTCAGGGCGCCCTTGCTGACGCGGAACATAGACCGCGGCCAGCGACACCACCACCAGCACAATCGGCACGTTGATCAAAAAGACCGATCCCCAGTAAAAATGCTCCAGCAGCATACCGTCAATCAGCGGGCCAAACGCCGCCCCGCCGGACCCGACCGCGGCCCAGACGCCAAGCGCGATGTTGCGATCTCGCGCGTTAATAAACAAGGTGCGTATACCCGCAAGGGTTGCCGGTATGATCATTGCCGCGCCAATTGCCAGCGAGGCGCGCGCGGCAATCAGCCAGCCCGCAGAGGGGGCAAAGGCCGCCGCCAGCGATGACAGGCCAAACAGCGTGCTGCCAAGCATCAGCAGCCGTTTAAAACCGATGCGGTCGCCGAGCGCGCCCATTGGCAGCACCATACCCGCCATCACCAGCGAGTAGATATCGATGATCCACAATAATTCATTACCGCTGGCGCCCAGCGTCATGCTCAATGTCGGCGCCGCCACGTGCAGCACCGTCGCGTCAATCGCCACCGGGATATACACCAGCACGATAATCACTAACGCTAACCACTGACGAAACATAAATTTCCTTTTTATATAAAAATGGACACATGTCCAGGATGCGATCCTACGGAATGTTGAACACTTGTCCAGCTCTTTGTTACACTCGTTTCATTGCTATTTAAGAGTGAGAGAAAATGGGTTATCTGACCAGGGATGAAAGACGGGAAGAGATCTTACAGGCCGCCATGCGCGTGGCGCTGGCCGAGGGATTTTCCGCCATGACGGTGCGCCGCATCGCCTCCGAAGCCGGTGTCGCAACCGGGCAAGTGCATCACCATTTCACCTCCGGCGGTGAGTTAAAATCGCTGGCCTTTATCCGGCTGATCCGCGAACTGCTGGATGCGGATGTGGTCGGGGAACACGCCAGCTGGCGGGCACGTTTACATGCCATGCTCGGCAGCGATGACGGCAGGTTTGAACCCTACATTCGCCTCTGGCGAGAAGCGCAAATTCTCGCAACCCGCGACGCAGAGATCAAGGGCGCGTATGTGCTGACAATGGAGATGTGGCATCAGGAAACGGTTGCCCTTATTGAAGCTGGCAGGGATGCAGGCGTATTTCGTTCCGGAGACCCGGCGGCAAGTATTGCCTGGCGTTTAATTGGCCTGGTGTGTGGCCTTGACGGCATATATCTATTAAACATGCCTGAAATGGATGACGCTGCGTTTAATAATCATCTTGATAAATTAATTTCTCTGGAGTTGTTTTAATACTCCCTTCTGAGTAATTAAATCCCACCGTTACAATTGGTAACACATTAGGCGATCCCCTATTTCATTTCCAAACTCTGGGGTTCGCTTTTTTATCTATCCTTTCAGATGTATCTCAATACTTCCAATAACCACAATACCAGACCTTCACATATCTAGCTGTTTTTACTTATTTTTTATCTTCATTTGGGTAAGCAAGAGGGCGATATGTCACAACAAAGTGAGAAAAGTCATCACCATCTTTTAACTAACTGGAAACCGGAAAATCCGCAATTCTGGGAGAATAAAGGCAAACATATCGCGCGAAGAAACCTATGGATTTCTGTGGCTTGCCTGCTATTGGCCTTTTGCGTCTGGATGTTATTTAGTGCCATTGCGGTTAACCTCAATAAAGTCGGATTTAATTTCACTACCGATCAGCTTTTTATGCTAACGGCATTACCTTCTCTCTCCGGCGCAATATTGCGTGTCCCCTACTCTTTTATGGTGCCGATATTTGGCGGACGTAACTGGACAGTATTGAGCACCGTGATCCTGATTATCCCCTGCGTCTGGCTGGGGATTGCCATTCAGAACACCGCGACGCCTTATTGGGTCTTTATCGTCATTGCCCTGCTCTGCGGATTTGCGGGCGCTAACTTTGCCTCCAGCATGGGGAATATCAGCTTTTTCTTCCCGAAATCCAGACAGGGTAGCGCGCTGGGAATCAACGGCGGGCTGGGAAACCTGGGCGTCAGCGTAATGCAGTTGATCGCGCCACTGGTCATTTTTCTGCCGATGTTCACCTTTCTGGGGGTAAACGGTGTCCCTCTGGAGGACGGGTCCACCATGTGGCTGGCGAATGCCGCCTGGATCTGGGCCCCGCTTCTGCTGCTGGCCACCATTGCGGCGTTTATTGGCATGAACGATATCGCCAGCTCAAAAGCCTCTATCGCCAGCCAGCTTCCGGTGCTTAAGCGGTTTCATCTCTGGCTGCTGAGCCTGCTCTATCTGGCGACCTTCGGCTCGTTTATCGGTTTCTCGGCAGGCTTTGCCATGCTGTCGAAAACCCAGTTTCCGGACGTTAACATTCTTCACCTTGCCTTCTTTGGCCCCCTGATTGGTGCGCTGGCACGTTCAGCGGGCGGGATGATCTCCGACAGGCTGGGCGGCGTGCGCGTCACGCTCATCAACTTTGTCTTTATGGCCATCTTTAGCGCCCTGATCTTCCTGACCCTGCCCGGCTCGGGCTCCGGCAGCTTTGTCGCGTTTTATCTGGTCTTTATGGGGCTGTTCCTCACCGCCGGGCTGGGCAGCGGCTCAACCTTCCAGATGATTGCGATTATCTTTCGCCAAATCACCATTGACCGGGTGAGAAAGCAAGGTGGCACCGATGAACAGGCGCAGCATGAAGCCGTGACGGACACCGCTGCCGCGCTGGGCTTTATCTCCGCCATTGGCGCAGTAGGCGGATTTTTTATCCCTAAAGCCTTCGGCACCTCGCTGGCGATGACCGGATCGCCGGTCGGCGCCATGAAAGTCTTCCTCGTGTTTTACATCGTCTGCGTGCTCGTCACCTGGCTGGTGTACGGCCGTAAATCCTCACAAAAATAATAACTACATCTTCGCCGGAGCGTGATGCAGCACCCTTCGGCCATGCTATCGAAGCAGGAGAAATGTCATGAGCAAACTGCTGGACCGCTTTCGTTACTTCAAAACAAAAGGCGACAGTTTCGCCGATGGGCACGGGCAGGTGTATCACACCAACCGGGACTGGGAAGACAGCTACCGCCAGCGCTGGCAGTTCGACAAGATTGTGCGCTCTACCCACGGCGTAAACTGTACCGGCTCCTGCAGCTGGAAGATTTATGTCAAAAACGGGCTGGTGACCTGGGAAACCCAGCAGACCGATTACCCCCGCACTCGCCCGGACCTGCCTAACCATGAGCCACGCGGTTGCCCACGCGGCGCAAGCTACTCCTGGTACCTCTACAGCGCCAACCGCCTCAAATATCCGCTGGTGCGCCGCAGGCTGATTGAACTCTGGCGCGAGGCGCTGGCGCAGCACAGCGACCCGGTACTCGCCTGGGATGCCATTCAAAACGATCCGCAAAAAGCGCAGAGCTACCGACAGGCACGCGGTAAAGGCGGGTTTATCCGCTCAAACTGGAAAGAGCTGAACCAACTGATTGCCGCCGCCAACGTCTGGACCATCAAAAATTATGGCCCGGACCGCGTGGCCGGTTTCTCGCCTATTCCGGCGATGTCGATGGTCTCTTACGCTGCCGGTACCCGCTATCTCTCTCTGCTCGGCGGTACCTGCCTGAGTTTCTATGACTGGTATTGCGACCTGCCTCCCGCCTCGCCCATGACCTGGGGCGAGCAGACCGACGTGCCGGAGTCCGCCGACTGGTACAACTCCAGCTATATCATCGCCTGGGGCTCTAACGTTCCCCAGACGCGCACCCCCGACGCCCATTTCTTTACCGAGGTTCGTTATAAAGGGACCAAAACCGTTGCCATCACGCCGGACTTCTCAGAAGTTGCCAAACTGAGCGACCAGTGGCTCGCCCCCAAACAGGGGACCGACAGCGCACTGGCGATGGCCATGGGGCATGTGATCCTCAAAGAGTTCCACCTCGATAACCCAAGCGACTACTTCCTCAACTACTGCCGCCGCTACACTGACATGCCGATGCTGGTTCTGCTGGATGAGCAGGCCGATGGTCGTCTGGTGCCGGGACGCATGCTGCGGGCGTCCGACCTTGTGGACGGGCTGGGCGAAGCCAACAACCCGGAGTGGAAAACCGTCGCCTTTGATATTGCCGGTAATCTGGTGGTTCCTAACGGTTCCATTGGCTTCCGCTGGGGCGAAAAAGGCAAATGGAACCTGGAATCGCTGGCTGCGGGTCAGGAAACGGAGTTGACCCTTTCCCTACTGATCACCCACGACAGCGTGGCGGATGTCGCCTTCCCCTACTTTGGTGGCAATGAGAATCCGCATTTTCGCAGCGTGAAACAGGAGCCAGTGCTGACCCGCCGCGTGCCGAGTAAAACCCTGACGCTTGCCGACGGCAGCCAGAAACATGTGGTCAGCGTGTACGATCTGGTGCTCGCCAACTACGGTCTCGATCGTGGTCTGGAAGACAGTAACGCGGCTGAAAATTATGGTGAGATCAAAGCGTATACACCGGCCTGGGGCGAACAGATCACCGGTGTTCCCGCGTATCTGATTGAAAAGATTGCCCGTGAGTTTGCCGACACGGCGCACAAAACGCATGGACGCTCGATGATCATTCTCGGTGCCGGGGTAAACCACTGGTACCACATGGACATGAACTACCGGGGCATGATCAACATGCTGGTCTTCTGCGGCTGCGTAGGCCAAAGCGGTGGTGGCTGGTCGCACTACGTGGGCCAGGAGAAGCTGCGTCCGCAAACCGGCTGGCTGCCGCTGGCCTTCGCGCTGGACTGGAACCGCCCGCCGCGCCAGATGAACAGCACCTCGTTCTTTTACAACCACGGCAGCCAGTGGCGCTATGAGAAGCTGACGGCGCAGGAGCTGCTTTCTCCGCTGGCGGACGCATCCCGATTCACCGGTCATCTGATCGACTTCAACGTCCGCGCCGAGCGTATGGGCTGGCTGCCGTCGGCGCCGCAGCTCAACCTCAACCCGCTGCACATCAAAGCCCGCGCTGAGGCAGCAGGCCTGTCGCCGCAGGAGTACACCGTTCAGGCGTTGAAATCGGGCGATATCCGCTTCGCCTGCGAGCAGCCCGACAGCGGTAAAAACCACCCGCGCAATCTGTTTGTCTGGCGCTCGAACCTGCTTGGCTCCTCCGGCAAAGGCCACGAGTACATGCTCAAGTATTTGCTCGGCACCGAAAGCGGGATACAAGGGGAAGATTTAGGCTCGACCGATGACGTGAAGCCTGAAGAGGTCGACTGGCAGACTAACGCCATTGAGGGCAAACTCGACCTGCTGGTAACGCTCGATTTCCGTATGTCCAGCACCTGCCTGTTCTCTGACATCGTCCTGCCAACCGCCACCTGGTATGAAAAGGACGACATGAACACCTCCGACATGCATCCGTTTATTCATCCGCTGTCCGCCGCCGTCGACCCGGCGTGGGAATCGCGCAGCGACTGGGAGATTTACAAAGGCATCGCCAAAGTTTTCTCTGACGTGTGCGTCGGCCATCTCGGTACGGAAACGGACGTCGTGTTGCAGCCTCTGCAGCACGACTCCCCGGCGGAACTGTCCCAGCCGTTTGATATTCAGGACTGGCGCAAAGGCGAATGCGATTTGATCCCCGGCAAAACCGCGCCGAACATTGCGGTCGTCGAGCGTAACTACCCGGAAACCTGGGAGCGCTTTACCTCCCTCGGCCCCTTGCTGGACAAGCTCGGCAACGGCGGGAAAGGGATCTCGTGGAACACGCAAAACGAGGTCGAGTTCCTCGGCAAGCTGAACTACGTCAAGCTCGACGGTCCGGCGAAAGGCCGCCCGCGTATCGAGACGGCCATTGATGCCGCCGAAGTGATCCTCGCGCTGGCACCGGAAACCAACGGTCAGGTGGCAGTGAAGGCGTGGGAGGCGCTGGGCGAACTGACCGGACGCGACCACACCCACCTGGCGCTGAATAAAGAAGATGAAAAAATCCGCTTCCGCGATATTCAGGCGCAGCCGCGTAAAATCATCTCCAGCCCGACCTGGTCCGGTCTGGAAAGCGAGCATGTCTCCTACAACGCGGGTTATACCAACGTTCACGAGCTGATCCCGTGGCGCACCCTCTCCGGCCGTCAGCAGCTGTATCAGGATCACCCATGGATGCGCGCCTTCGGCGAAAGTCTGGTGGCTTACCGTCCGCCGATTGATACCCGCAGCGTCAGCCATATGCGCGAGATCCCGCCGAACGGCTTCCCGGAAAAAGCGCTCAACTTCCTGACGCCGCACCAGAAATGGGGCATCCACTCTACCTACAGCGAAAACCTGCTGATGCAGACCCTGTCGCGCGGCGGGCCGATTGTCTGGATCAGTGAAACCGACGCGCGTGAGCTGGGCATTGAGGACAACGACTGGATTGAAGCCTTTAACGCCAACGGCGCCCTCACCGCCCGCGCGGTGGTGAGCCAGCGCGTGCCGCCGGGTATGACCATGATGTACCACGCCCAGGAGCGCATTCTTAACATTCCGGGTTCAGAGGTGACCGGACGGCGCGGCGGTATTCATAACTCGGTGACCCGCGTCTGCCCGAAACCGACGCACATGATTGGCGGTTACGCGCAGTTGGCTTACGGCTTCAACTATTACGGCACCGTTGGCTCCAACCGTGACGAGTTCATTATGATCCGCAAAATGAAAAACATTAACTGGCTGGATGGCGAAGGTCGGGATCAGGTACAGGAGACGAAAAAATGAAAATACGTTCACAGGTTGGCATGGTACTGAATCTCGATAAATGCATTGGCTGCCACACCTGCTCGGTCACCTGTAAAAACGTCTGGACCGGGCGTGAAGGGATGGAGTATGCATGGTTTAACAACGTCGAAACCAAACCGGGGATCGGCTACCCGAAAAACTGGGAAGATCAGGAAGAGTGGCAAGGCGGCTGGATCCGCGGTATTCACGGTAAGCTGACGCCGCGTCTCGGCGGCAAAATGGGGGTGCTGTCGAAAATATTTTCTAACCCCGTCATGCCGCAGATTGACGATTACTATGAGCCCTTTACCTTTGACTATCAGGACCTGCACCGCGCGCCGGAGGGGGATCACCTCCCTACCGCTCGCCCGCGCTCGCTGATTGACGGCAAGCGGATGGATAAAATCGTCTGGGGACCCAACTGGGAGGAGCTGCTGGGCGGCGAATTCGAAAAACGCGCCCGCGACCGTAACTTCCAGAAGATCCAGAAAGAGATGTACGGCCAGTTTGAAAACACCTTCATGATGTACCTGCCGCGCCTGTGCGAGCACTGCCTGAACCCAAGCTGCGTCGCCACCTGCCCGAGCGGCGCCATTTACAAGCGCGAAGAGGACGGCATTGTGCTGATTGATCAGGACAAATGCCGCGGCTGGCGTCTGTGCATCAGCGGTTGTCCGTACAAAAAGATCTACTTCAACTGGAAGAGCGGCAAGTCAGAAAAATGCATCTTCTGCTACCCGCGCATTGAATCCGGCCAGCCGACCGTCTGCTCGGAAACCTGCGTCGGGCGCATCCGCTATCTCGGCGTGCTGCTGTATGACGCGGACCGTATTGAGGAAGCCGCCAGTA
Organism: Enterobacter sp. SECR19-1250; assembly: GCF_013391025.1. Classification (NCBI taxonomy): domain Bacteria; kingdom Pseudomonadati; phylum Pseudomonadota; class Gammaproteobacteria; order Enterobacterales; family Enterobacteriaceae; genus Enterobacter; species Enterobacter sp. SECR19-1250. Next base: position 10,206 of record NZ_JACASJ010000026.1, read on the forward strand.
CCGAGCATGAAACCGATCTCTACGAACGCCAGTGCGACGTGTTCCTCAACCCGAACGACCCGGCGGTGATTGAAGAAGCGCTGAAACAGGGCATTCCGCAGAACGTGATTGATGCGGCCCAGCGCTCCCCGGTCTACAAAATGGCGATGGACTGGAAGCTGGCCCTGCCGCTGCACCCGGAATACCGCACCCTGCCGATGGTCTGGTATGTGCCGCCGCTGTCACCGATCCAGTCCTACGCTGACGCAGGCGGTCTGCCACAGAGCGACGGCGTCCTGCCTGCCGTGGAGAGCCTGCGCATTCCCGTGCAGTATCTGGCCAATATGCTCAGCGCGGGGGATACCGGCCCGGTGCTGCGCGCTCTTAAACGCATGATGGCGATGCGACACTACAAGCGCTCCCAGACGGTAGAAGGCGTCACGGACACCCGTGCGATTGAGGAGGTAGGCCTTACCGTGGAACAGGTTGAAGAGATGTACCGCTATCTGGCCATCGCCAACTATGAGGATCGTTTCGTTATCCCCACCAGCCACCGTGAAATGGCGCGTGATGCCTTCCCGGAACGTAACGGCTGCGGTTTCACCTTTGGCGACGGCTGCCACGGCTCTGACACCAAATTTAACCTCTTCAACAGCAGCCGGATTGATGCCATCAACATCACCGAGGTGCGCGAACATGGGGAGGGAGAGTAATGCAGATCCTCAAAATCATCGCGCTGCTGATTGAGTATCCCGATGAGACCCTGTGGGAAAATCGCGAGGAAGCGCTTTCGCTCATTGAGCAGGACGCACCCATGCTGCTGTCGTTTGCCCGTCAGCACCTGAGCGCCCCGCTGCTGGATAAACAGGCCGAGTGGTGCGAGGTATTTGAGCGTGGCCGCGCGACCTCGCTGCTGCTGTTCGAGCATGTTCACGCTGAATCCCGCGATCGCGGTCAGGCAATGGTCGACCTGATGGGCCAGTATGAGAAAGCCGGGCTACAGCTCGACTGCCGCGAACTGCCGGACTATCTGCCGCTCTATCTGGAGTACCTCAGTATCGTTACGGACGACGAGGCGCGCGAAGGATTGCAGAACGTCGCGCCTATCCTGGCGCTGATTGGCGGGCGTCTGAAGCAGCGCGGCGTGGCCCATTATCAGCTGTTCGATGCCCTGCTGGTGTTGGCCGGAACGCGGCTTTCCAGCGACAGCGTGGCGAAACAGGTGGCCACGGAGAAACGCGATGATACCCGCCAGGCGCTGGATGCCGTCTGGGAAGAGGAACAGGTCAAGTTTATCGAAGACAACGCCACATCGTGCGACAGCTCGCCGATGCAGCACTATCAACGACGCTTTAGCCAGGACGTCGCGCCGCAGTATGTGTACGTCAGCGCCGGAGGCCCAAAATGACACATTACCTGAACGTCTTTTTCTATGACATTTACCCCTACATCTGCGCCACCGTGTTTTTCCTCGGCAGCTGGTTGCGCTACGACTACGGGCAATACACCTGGCGCGCCTCATCGAGCCAGATGCTCAGCAAACGCGGTATGAACTGGGCCTCTAACCTGTTTCATATTGGGATCCTGGGGATTTTCTTCGGCCACCTGTTCGGCATGCTAACCCCGCACTGGATGTATGCCTGGTTTTTACCCGTCGCGGTTAAGCAGCAGTTAGCCATGATTGCAGGGGGGATTTGCGGCGTGCTGACGTTGATTGGCGGGTCCATGCTGCTGATTCGCCGCCTGTTCAACCAGCGGGTGCGCGCCACTTCCACCACGCCGGATATCATCATCATGAGTATCCTGCTGATACAGTGCATTCTGGGGCTATCGACTATTCCTTTCTCCGCCCAGTATCCTGACGGAAGTGAGATGATGAAGCTGGTCGGCTGGGCGCAGGGAATTGTGACGTTTAAGGGCGGCTCATCGGAAATGTTGAGTGGCGTTGCCCCCATCTTCCGCGTTCATCTGGTGCTGGGGATGACTATTTTCCTTATCTTCCCGTTCACCCGCCTGGTGCACGTGTGGAGCGCGCCGTTTGAGTACTTTACCCGTCGGTATCAGGTGGTGAGATCGCGCCGTTGATTTTGTCGGGTGGCGGCTTCGCCTTACCCGACCTACGTTCAAGCACCTGTCAGCCCGGTAAGGCGTAGCCGCCACCGGGCGATGAAGGCTGAAGCATGCCGCTTTGCAGAAGAAAATTCCACCACGAAATGTCGTCTCATAATGGCCCAAAAGTATCGTTATTGGTTCTCCAGGTGACTCATACTGTGAGCAACTGTGCGGAATAATGGCTCCCGAACACAACACAGAAGGAGTTCGCGTGATGAAACCATTTTTTCGTACAGCATTGCTGATCGGCATGATGAGCACTTTTTCCACTTATGCTAGCGCGCAGGAAACGACCGGCACGAATAGCAAAACCATTCGTGCAATGACAGGCGCTACGGCGACTTCGTCTTTATCCGCCTCACAAACGGCGTTAATCGTGGTGGATATCCAAAACGAATATTACGCAGGTAAAGATTTTCGTGGTCAGATGGTGATCCCTGATGGCGATAAGGTACTCAAGAACAGTCAAAAGCTGGTTAGCTATGCCCATCAAAAGGGGATGCCGGTGTACTTCGTGCGCCATATAGCGCCAAAGGATAGCCCGCTGTTTGCCGAAGGGTCTGTTTATGCCAAGTTCCATCAAGACCTACAGCCTTCTGCACGCGATGCCATTATCACCAAAGCGACCCCGAGCTCTTTTGTTGGCACCAATCTGGATGCGCAATTAAAGAAAAAAGGGATCAAAAAGGTGATAGTCATTGGCCTGATGACGAACATGTGCATTTCCTCTACCGCACGTGACGCTGTTCCGCTGGGCTATAACGTGATTATCCCTGAAGATGCGACAGCAACACGCGATCTGGATGATGGTCAGGGTGGCGTGGTGGACCACAAAGCGCTGCAACGTGCGGCATTAGCCGGTGTTGCCGATGTGTTTGCCGAGATTATGACGACCAAAGACGTTATGGCGCTGCCAGTCACAGAATAAGACCGGACTTGATCCCCGTCGCCAGCCAGGTCTCTATACTGGCTGGCACACGGAGGCTTACATGACGCTTAAAATTGGTATTGTTGTATTTGATGGCATTATTCCTTTTCACCTTTCGGTGCCCTATGCCGTATTTGAGAAAGCGCTAACACCAACGGGCGCCCCCCTTTGCCAGCTTGTCGTATGCGCCACCACGCCCGGCGCGCTTAAAACCAATGCCGGATTTTCAATCGTTGTCGAGCGTGGGCTTGATAAGTTGGCCGGAATGGATATGGTGATCGTCCCAAGCTGGGACAGTCCCGAGCATGCCCCGGCCCCCGATCTCCTGCAAGCCCTGCAAAAAGCACATGCCGCGGGTTCGCGTATTGTGGGTTTGTGTATGGGCGCGTTTGTGGTAGCCGCTGCCGGGCTACTTGAAAACCGCCCTGCGACGACGCACTGGCGCTGGGCGTCTGACTTTCAACGTCTCTATCCCTCTGTGCAGATGGATAAAGACGTTCTTTATATCGATAATGGTGACGTTGTCACTTCTGCGGGCACGGCGGCCAGTATCGACTGCTGCCTGCATCTGGTGCGTCAGGCCTGGGGCGCGGAAGTGGCAAACAGCGTGGCGCGGTTGCTGGTGGTACCGCCCCATCGCCAGGGTGGACAACGTCAATACGTAGAACTGCCGGTTCAGAACACGCGTCGTGGAGACAACTTCACCGACGCGCTAGCCTGGGCGACGGAAAACCTCCAGCTTGCGCTCACGCTGGACTGCGTGGCGGAAAAAGCCTGCATGAGCCGTCGCAGCTTTACCCGGCGTTTTCAGCAAACCACCGGTGAGAGCTTTTCGCGCTGGCTGCTAAACCAGCGCATTATCGTCGCACAACGTTATCTCGAAAAAACCGACCAGCCTGTGGATGACATTGCCGAGCGTGTCGGGTTTCCCTCAACAACATCCTTGCGCCGTCACTTTCACAAACTGCTTAACACCTCGCCTTCTCGCTATCGGCGCGAGTTTCGTGGCCGATAGCGAGGCGGCTATTTTCCGTGAGTTTCAAACCCTGCCATCACCGCCGTCAGCTCCGCCAGTGAAAAACCGTGCTTCGGATCGTCAACACCCAGCCCGAAGCGCTCCTGCATCAACTGATACAGCGCCGCAGCATCGGGAAGATGGATCTGCTCCTCTACATGGCCCTTTTGCCAGTGAGTAATGTTGAAGTTGGTCAGCGTCAGTTTGCCGCCGTCAGGCAGATGGCGGCACATCAGCAGATGATGGCGGAAATGGGACTGCGGCCAGTGCGCTGACCAGAAATTCCCCATGACGTAATCACTGAAATATTGTGTCGTCAGGTCAAAGTGGTACATCGACTGCCAGTGCTCATGGTGACGGAATTGCAGTACCCAGTCGTTCCCCTCGCTCAGCAGACGATACAGCCCGTGCGGCGTCTCCTGCTCTTCGTTGGCAAGCAGACGAATCGGTGCCGTCAGCGTCTGGCCGCCAAACCCAACGTCGGCAATCCAGCGCTCGCCGTTAAGTTCGACAAGCAACAGGCGATGCGTGCGCGGCGGCATTTGCGGTGGATTCGCTAATACCACACGTCCCAGCACGCTGCGCACCGTAAACCCGACTTCGCGCAACACGCGCTCAAACAAGCCATTTTGCTCAAAGCAATATCCCCCGCGTCGCGCGTTCACCAGTTTGTCGACGAGGCTTTGATCGTCGAGCTGTATTTCACGCGGCAGAACGACATCGATATTTTCAAACGGGATCGCACAGTTGTGATGTAAATGCAGCGCGCGCAAGGTGTCGATATCAACAGTAGCCGGTTGTTTCCAGCCGATGCGGGCGAAATAGGCAGTCAGAAATGGGGACATGCATCAGTTTCCTTTAACAGTGATGTTCTGTTTATAAACTAATTTCACGCGTCCACTTTGATTTCCGTGCTTTTTCGCCATACTCATCGTTATTAATGAGGAGATCCTATGAGCCACTTTCGCCCTGTTGAATTACGTCATGCCAGCCGTCTTTTAAACCATGGCCCCACCGTGCTTATCACCAGTCGGGATGAAACCCTGGACAGGCGTAACGTTATGGCTGCCGCGTGGTCGATGCCGGTTGAGTTTGAACCACCGCGTATCGCCATTGTGGTGGATAAAAGCACCTGGTCGCGTGAACTGATTGAACGCAGCGGGCAATTTGGCATCGTCATTCCCGGCGTGTCCGCCGCCAACTGGACCTACGCGGTGGGTAGCGTTAGCGGGCGCGACGAAGACAAATTCAACTGCTACGGCATCCCGGTGGTGAACGGTCCGGCACTCGGCCTGCCCGTCATTGAAGAGAAATGTCTGGCGTGGATGGAGTGCCGGTTATTACCCGTTACATCCGCGGCAGAAAAGTACGATACGCTGTTCGGGGAAGTGGTTTCAGCCGCCGCCGATGAACGCGCGTTTGTCGCCGGACGCTGGCAGTTTGACGGGGATAAGCTGAATACCCTGCACCATCTGGGAGCCGGGACGTTTGTGGCGAGTGGGAAAATGGTGAAGGCGCTGGGTTGATGAACCCTCCCCCCATCGGGGAGAGGGTGAACGTATTACTTCGCACGCCGGGCAATAATCTCATCCGCCACATTGCGCGGTGCTTCCGCAAAATGGTGGAACTCCATCGTGTAGGTCGCGCGGCCTTGCGACATCGAGCGCAGCGTGGTGGCGTATCCAAACATCTCTGCCAGCGGCACGTCAGCGCGGATAATCTGGCTGCCGTACTGCTCTTCCATGCCCTGCACCATGCCACGACGGGATGAGAGATCGCCCATAATATTACCGGCATACTCTTCCGGCGTTTCCACCTCGACATGCATCACCGGCTCAAGGATCACCGGATCCGCTCTGCGAGCGCCCTCTTTAAACCCGAGGATCGCCGCCATGCGGAACGCCATTTCCGAGGAGTCGACGTCGTGATACGACCCAAAGGTCAGGGTCGCTTTTACATCGACAACCGGATACCCCGCCAGCACGCCGCTGTTCATGGCTTCGCGCAGCCCTTTTTCCACAGAGGGAATATACTCACGCGGCACCACGCCACCCTTCGTGGCATCTTCAAACTTGAAGCCACTACCAGGCTCTAACGGCTCAAGGCTCAGGACCACATGCCCGTACTGCCCTTTACCACCGGACTGCCGGACAAATTTGCCTTCGATATCTTTCACCGCTTTGCGCAGCGTCTCGCGGTAGGTCACCTGCGGACGGCCAATGTTCGCCTCGACGCCAAACTCACGCTTCAATGCGATCGACGATAATCTCAAGATGTAGCTCACCCATACCGGAGATAATCGTCTGGCCGGACTCTTCATCGGTATGCAGACGGAACGACGGATCTTCCGCCGCCAGGCGTTGCAGGGCAATGCCCATTTTCTCCTGATCGCCCTTGGTTTTTGGCTCGATGGCAAGGGAGATCACCGGGTCCGGGAACTCCATTCGCTCAAGCGTGATGACCGCATTCGGATCGGTGAGCGTGTCCCCGGTGGTCACATCCTTCAGACCCACACAGGCCGCAATATCACCGGCGCGCAGCTCGTCCACCTCGTGACGATCGTTGGCATGCATCAGCACGATGCGTCCGATACGCTCTTTCTTGTCCTTCACCGGGTTATACACCGCGTCGCCTTTTCTCAACACGCCAGAGTAAACGCGAATAAAGGTCAACTGCCCGACGTACGGATCGCTCATCAGTTTGAACGCCAGCGCAGAAAACGGCTCTTCATCACTTGGATGACGCTCCGCATGCTGCCCTTTTTCGTCCACACCGTCGATGGCCGGTACATCCAGCGGGGATGGCATCAGCTCAATCACCGCATCGAGCATGCGCTGTACCCCTTTGTTTTTAAAGGCGCTGCCGCACAGCATCGGCTGGATTTCACCGGAGATGGTCCGAATACGCAGCCCTTTGATGATCTCAGCCTCATCAAGGTCGCCCGTCTCCAGGTATTTATCCATCAGCGCGTCGCTGGCTTCTGCTGCCGCAGAGACCATTTTTTCCCGCCACTCCTGCGCGGTGCTCAGCAATTCGTCCGGTACCGGCGCATAGTTAAACACCATGCCTTGTGTGGCATCATCCCACACAATGGTACGCATCTTGATGAGATCCACCACGCCGGTGAAATGCTCTTCCGCGCCCACAGGGATCACAATAGGCACCGGATTCGCCTTCAGGCGTTCCTGCATCATCCGTACGACGCGGAAGAAATCGGCACCCGGACGGTCCATTTTGTTGACGAACGCCAGGCGCGGCACATGATACTTATTCGCCTGACGCCAGACGGTCTCTGACTGTGGCTGCACGCCGCCCACGGAGTCGTACACCATGACGGCACCGTCCAGCACGCGCATGGAACGTTCCACCTCAATGGTGAAATCCACGTGCCCCGGGGTGTCGATGATATTGATCCGGTGCGGTTCAAACCCTCTGTCCATACCCGGCCAGAAGCAGCTGACGGCCGCGGAGGTAATGGTGATCCCGCGCTCTTGCTCCTGCGCCATCCAGTCGGTTGTTGCCGCGCCATCGTGTACTTCACCAAGCTTGTGGCTCATCCCGGTGTAAAACAGGATGCGTTCGGTGGTTGTCGTTTTACCGGCATCGATATGCGCGGAAATACCGATGTTGCGATAACGTTCGAGAGGGATGGGTCGGGGCATAATATTTCCTTAAGTCTGTAAGACTGAGTTGTGACGACCGGGATGGTCGCCTGTGTGTTCGTTTGCTATAATAGTCCTATTGTACGAGTATTATCGAACTATTTTTTCACGGTTGACCTATTGTTGATATAGCTCAATCTGAACGTTGACGCAGGAAAACGATGATCCCAAACCACCCCGAACCTGAACAAATACTGCTGGAAAATGTGCTGTTTGCTCTCGGCAACCCGCTCCGGCTATCGATTATCCGCAGGCTGGCCGATGGCAGTGAACTGAGCTGCAACGCGCTGCGCCCGGACGATGTGGTGAAATCCACCATGACCCACCACTGGCGCGTGTTACGCGACAGCGGCGTTATCTGGCAGCGCCCGCAGGGGCGAGAGAATATGATTTCACTGCGAAGAGACGATCTGGATGCCCGTTTTCCTGGGCTCATGGCGATATTGCTGCGGGCTGAGTAGCGCTGCGGTTACGTTGATATCCGTGGCAACGCTACGCTTTCTCCTTACGATAGACCGGGATCTGCCGTCGGGTCCTGGTCAGCGTATCAAAGACCTCGGTCCCGGAGGTGGTTATTCTCATCCCCGTTTTGCGCAACCGTTGCACATCGGCCGCGATGCGCTGAATGCCGAACCAGAAAAGCCCGTCGAGTGCGGTTACCGCGAGCCCGTTTTCCAGCGCTAACTTTAATCGCTCACGGGGCGCTTTCACCTGCTGGGCGATTTGCCGGTACGGCACTTCGCTCCCCCCTTCGCTATCACTGCGCTGGATACGCGTTTTCAGGTGGTAGTTAAATTCATCGGGGATCCCGTCCAGATTCATTTTCAGGCTATAAACACAGCCGAAGCGCTTGCCGTTAAAAAGCACATTTTTTTGGCTGAGTTGAAGCTCTTTTCTGAGGCCGTCAATTAACTGCGGGGCGCGGGTGAGGAGTAACCGGAAAGGAAGCTCAAAGCTGGTGACGTAATCCACATTCAGCAGCGCCAGACGCAGGCGTTCTTCTGCACCGGCCTGTTGCTCCCGACACTCTTCCAGTACCTCCGCCCACTGACGCGTCAGACGCTCTGGTTCGGCGGCTTCGGTAAAGAGAAATTTTTCAATCTGGTAATCAACTCTTCCGGTCATCGTGCGGTTTCCCGTCGCTGTGAATGCGGTAATTCTATCCAGCGCAGTGATATTTATAAAGAACTGAACCGCAACGGCGTGCTGAAAATGTCGTTGCGATTCAGTCTTCTGACATCCGGGATCAGTGCGCCATTAACCAGCCCATCAAAAGCGTGGCGAAAATCACCGTCGACGCACCGCCAATGCGGGTCGCAATCTGGGCAAACGGCATCAGCGACATGCGGTTAGACGCGGAAAGAATTGCCACATCTCCTGTCCCGCCCAGCCCGCTATGACAGCAGGTGACAATCGCCGCTTCCACCGGATACATATTCAGGCGCGACGCAATAAAATAGCCGCTCAGCGCCATTGCGATGACGATCGAACCGCACACCACCACGTATCCCACCGAGAAGACCGACACCACGCTTTCGAGCGGCACGTACAGCATGCCGAGACCAATCATCAACGGCCAGACCAGCGCAGCGGAGACAAATTTATAGCAACTGTGCGCCCCCTGCTCCATGGAGGCCGGGATCACCTTGAAGTATTTGCACAGCACGGCGATGAGGATCATCAATACCGGGCCGGGAATATGCACCAGCTTCTCAAACAGTCCGCCAACGATAAAAAACGCACACACCATCAGCAACCCGCCCCCCATCAGATGGAAATCCGTCTGCTGTACGCTCTGCGCGCTGGCAAACAGGCTTGTGTCATCTTTGCTGCGAGTTAACATGCCATTGCCTGAAAGCGAGGGACGTTTTGCCCCGAGGCGCGCCAGCGTACCCGCACAAATAATGGCAAAGATATTCCCCACTACGGCGGCGGGTGCCAGTTGCGCCACATACACGTCAGGTGTCTGACCCAGTATCGCCGAATAGGCCAGCGACAACGGTAAAATCCCCTCGCCAATCCCTCCGCCGATAATCGGTACGATGATGAAGAAGAAGGTGTGATACGGCGTATAGCCAAACAGCGAACCAACGAGTAAGCCGGTCAGCACGGCCATCAGGGTACCCACCACAAGCGGAACGAACATGCGGATCATCCCCTGAATCAACAGCACGCGGTTCATCCCCAAAATGCTCCCCACCACCAGACAGGCGATGACGAAATAGAGCAAATTGGCCTCTTTCATCAACAGGTGAACCGTATCCAGGGTGTGTTTCTCGAATACGCCAAAATAGACCAGCACCGAGGGCAGCATCAGGCACAATATTGCCGGGCCACCAATATCTTTCAGCAGCGGGATTTGTCGGCCAATTTTGGCAAAGGCGAAACCGAGCGTCATGATCACCGCGAGTCCACCGATCATGTTTTTCGGCAGCAGCTCCGCCCACGCGGAGGTGGCCACAATGGCCGCGATCCCGACAAACAGCATCAACGGGACCGCGCCAACTTCAGCATTGCTCAACCCAAAAGCAAAACGTGAAGCGACTGGAGACGTGGTTACAGAATTATCTTTCATATAATCACCGGATTAGTAGGTTCGGATATCAATAAACAGGAATAAATCGTAATTAGCCTGTACTTAATAAAGCTTTAATATTTAATCGTATTCAAATTGCCATTTATAAAAATGGTTCATCGAGAGATTAGCATGGCGATTTCGCCGGAAATGTGAACAGCACGAGAATTTGTTTTTAAATAACTTAATTCATCCTTTCGTAACTAAAGTTTTTAATCGCCGCGTCGGTGTTTTGAAATTAATTAAACCAGAAAGACTGTGACCGTTATCACTACGCCTATGATCCTTAACCGCTAGATTAGCGCGAAACGACAGACATAAATAAACCTGCGCCTGCAACTGAACTTTATCCGATTATTGAAATTCAGGAGTCATTCATGTCTCGCAAAGAAGTACTGTATACCCCTTATAGCGGCGCCGTATTACTGGAAAATCCGTTATTAAATAAAGGGCTCGCATTTATTAAAGAAGAACGTGATAACTTTAATCTGCACGGTTTGTTGCCACACAACGTTGAAACCATCGAGGAACAAACCGAACGCGCCTGGGTACAATTCTGTCATTTTAAAAGCGATATTTCCCGCCACGTTTATCTGCGTAATATCCAGGATACTAATGAGACGCTGTTTTACAACCTGCTGCGTTCGCACCTGAAAGAGACGTTACCCATTATCTATACCCCCACGGTAGGAGAAGCGTGCGAGCACTTCTCGACTATTTATCGCCGCGCGCGTGGGCTGTTTATTTCCTGGCCCAATCGTCACCGTATTGATGAAATGCTGCAAAGCTTCTCACGCAATGATATTCGCGTCATCGTCGTGACCGACGGAGAGCGTATTCTGGGGCTTGGCGATCAGGGAATTGGTGGGATGGGAATACCCATTGGAAAACTCTCGTTATATACCGCCTGCGGCGGGATCCACCCGGCGTCTACCCTGCCGATTATGCTCGATGTCGGTACCAATAATCAGCAGCATCTGGACGATCCCATGTATATGGGCTGGCGTCACCCACGCATCAGCGACGATCAGTACGCCGAGTTTATGGACATGTTTATCAGTACCGTGAAGCAGCGCTGGCCCAATGTATTGCTGCAGTTTGAGGATTTCGCGCAGAAAAACGCCACCAGACTGCTGCAGCGCTACCGCAATCAGCTGTGCTGTTTCAACGACGATATCCAGGGTACCGCCGCCGTGACCGCGGGCACGCTGATTGCTGCCGCCCATGCTGCCGGGACCCGTGTTCGCGATCAGCGCGTGGTCTTCCTGGGGAGCGGATCCGCCGGTTGCGGCATCGCCGAAAAAATCGTGGCGCTGATGATGGATGACGGGCTAACCGAAGCCGAAGCCCGCAGTCGGGTCTTTATGGTCGATCGCTTTGGCCTGCTGACTGACGATATGACCAACCTCCTCGACTTCCAGAAAAACCTGCTCACGGCGCGCGAGGCGATCCGCGACTGGCAGGTTGAGTCGAACAATATTTCGCTGCTGGACGTGGTTAAAAACGCGCATCCGACGGTAATGATTGGGGTCTCAGGCCAGCCGGGCCTCTTCAGCGAAGAGATTGTGAAAGAGATGCATCGCCACTGCCCGCGTCCGGTGATTATGCCGCTTTCTAACCCCACATCCCGCGCGGAGGCGCAACCGCAGGATCTCATTGCCTGGACACAGGGCGCCGCGCTCGTCGCCACCGGCAGCCCGTTTGCGCCGGTGTTCTGGCAGGGCGAGCAGTACGATATTGCCCAGTGTAATAACGCCTATGTATTCCCCGGGCTGGGGCTGGGTATTCTGGCCTGCCATGCACGCCGGGTCACCGAGGAGATGCTGATGGCGGCAAGCCGCAGCTTGGCCGCGCAGTCGCCGCTGGTGACAACCGAAAAAGGTGGATTATTGCCGCCGGTGGATCATATAGAAACGGTGTCACGCCATATCGCGTTTGCCGTCGCCAGAGCGGCCATTGAGCAAGGTGTTGCGCCAGCCATGGAGGATGAGATATTGCTGGCGCGGATTGAAGAGACCTGGTGGCAAGCAGATTATACGCCGTACCGCAGGGCTGCGCTGTAGCCGTCGGCCTGCCCTCACGTTACGGTGAGGTCATACTTTAGTGCTGAATGCCTGACTGTTCAGGCATGTCGCCTGTAGATACAGTACTGTTGGAAGTGACCACGCTTTTTTTGCGCGCATATCTGTCCGGCTGGCCTTCAGGACGGGTTTTGAAGCGTCGGTGCAACCACATATATTGCTCCGGCGCCATCAGCACCGCGCGCTCAATCGCCCTGTTCATTTGCGTGGCTACCGACGCTTTATCACCGCCCTGCAGCGTTTCGCCGATATCTTCAAGAATAATCAGTTCGTAACCGCTGCCGTCTGCCTTTCTGCGTGGAACGAACGGGATCACCGCCGGTCTGGCACTCTTCACCAGCATATAACTTCCGGCGGTTGTCGCGGCATCAGGAACCGCAAAGAACGGTACAAACACGCTGTTGGTTTTACCGTAGTCGTGATCCGGGGCGTACCAGAGAATGTCATTCTGCTTCAGGGCGCGGATCATGCCCTTCAGGTCGTAGCGATCCAGCATGGTTTTATTTGAGCGCAGACGGCCGCGCGTCTGCAGCCAGTCCAGCAGCGCATTATTGTTAGGGCGATAAACACCGACACCCGGGTTGAGCATGCCAAAGATCCTCGCCCCCAGTTCAAGCGTGAGAAAATGCATACCGATGAGCACCACGCCATTTCCGCGCGCCCGGGCCTCTTCCATATGTTCATATCCGCTGACGCTGAAACATTTACGCACACGCCAGTCAGGCCAGAACCAGGCGATCCCGGTTTCGATGACGCCCATGCCAACCGATTCAAAATTACGCTGCAGTAGCTTTTCGCGCTCATCCTTTTTCATGTCGGGAAAACAGAGCTCAAGGTTGCGGCGAGCGATGTCCACACGACGGGGAAGCAAACGCATGGCCAGACGACCAAGCCCGTGTCCGATTCTTAATAAAAGGGGATACGGGAGCTGCACAATGCACCAGAGCGCTGCAATGCCTGTCCAGCTGAGCCAGTAACGAGGATGAAAAAAGGCGAGTGAGAACTGAGGTAATTTTGTCATGAGAAAATTATCCTGTACTGAATTTAACGCAACTGCTGTGCTTACCAGATGATTTCGTGAAAGTTTTAGAGAGGGAAAGTGTAACGGAAACGTCACAGGATCGTATTATCGATTTTTGCGAAATGTCGGGAGAAACTTAAATGCCGGGTCAACGAGGCCGCTGCCCGGCAAATAAAATTACATCGAATAGCCGGGCTTTTTAATCAACGAATCCAGCTTCGGGCCAATTTCGCTGTCCCAGACCTGCGCTTTCCAGTCTTCAGGATTAACCTGGTTTAACGCCACCGACACTGAACTGTCTTTACTGTTGAAATGACGAATTATCACCTCGGCAATATCTGCCGCCAGCGCATTTTTTTGTTCGTCGTTTAAATCCCGGGGAAAACATTTGATATCTACATGTGGCATGTGCAGGCTTCCTGTTATGAATCAGGTTTACACGTTATCAGATAATGCCGTTTGCCTTTAACACCTTGTGCAGTTCAGGAAGCTGACACACGGCGTCTGCAATGGCCGTTATCTTTGGCGTATTCTCGGCAAACCACGCATGCCGTGGCCCCCAGGTACGTGCGACCGCAATATAGACATCGAGTAGCGTAAGCTGTTCACCCAGCGCAAACGGGGCCGCTTTGAGCTGGCTATCGAATCACAAATAGAGGGATTTGCGGTATTCGATACAATTTTTCTTCAACTGTTCCGGTGCGTCAGGCACCCAGCGTTCGGGATAATCGGCATAGGTAAAGGTCGGATAGACGTTCGCGACAAACCAGATAAGCAAGCGTTGAAACTGCTGACGTTCTGCCTGTCCGACGGGCGGCGCCAGATCGGGACACCTGTCGAGCACCATCAGGGCGATGGCGGCTGTTTCGGTCATGATCGCGCCATTTTCCAGCGCCAGTGTCGGCACCTGACACAATGGATTGAGTCTTTGCAGCAATTCGCGCTGCGGACCGGGCGCATCAAACCCGTCCACATTAATAAACTCGTAAGGGATGTCTGCCAGAGTCAGCATCACTTCGCTGATTGCCGATCCCCAGCCGGGTGCACCATAAAGTTTGATCATGTTGCCCTCTCAGGAGTGTAAATCCTAAGTGTAGAGCACAATTAATACGTGATCCCAGGCGGGTTAACCTCCGAGTGTGTCACCGCTTCGCCCTGCTCTCCCCAGCGCGCCAGCACCTTCTGATACTCCCCGCGCGTGATCGCGCCGTCCAGCGCGGCCTGCAGGGCGTAGACCAGTTGATTGCCTTTTTTGGTGGTCGTGGCGACATACGCTTTTTTCGGGCCCAGCCCGACAACGCGCGTTTTACCGGTCAGCGCGGCTTTATACGCCGCGACCGACTGTGGTCCAAAGAACACATCCGCCCGCCCGGACTGAATATAAAGATTGCCCGAGGCATCATCCGTCAGGTACACCGGCAGCGCGGGCTCACGCCCGGCCTTTTTATTCTCCTCGTTCCAGCCTAACAGGATGCGCTCCTGATTGGTGCCGGATCCGACAATAACCTTTCTACCCGCAAGATCTTCAGGACCGTTAATCGACCGCACCGGACTGGTGGATTTCACCGTAAACGCCAGCGAATCGACGCGATAGGTCGCAAAATCAAACTTCTCTTTGCGCTGTTCGGTCACCGCAATGTTCACCAGCGCCACGTCATAGCGCCCGGAAGTGATCCCCAGCGGCCAGTCTTCCCAGGCGGTGGGAACGAGCTTCAGTTTTAGCCCCAGGCTGCCTGCCAGCAGCCGGGCGATATCCGGATCGCTGCCGATTCGCGTACGGTTGTCGCTGGCAAGCAGGGCCAGCGGCGGTGAGTTAAGCGCAGAAATGGCCACCGTGAGGGTTCCCGGCTCGACAAATTTGTAATGAGCGGGGATCTTCGCCACCGCCTGCTGATCCACCGTCACCGGCAGCGGCTGCTCGTTGGCTTTTAAATTAATACTGGCATGGCTGGCGGCGGTAAAGGCCAGCCCTGCCAGAAGTCCATATTTCATGGGTACTCCTTACAGGACTCGTGAAAGGAACTGACGCGTTCGCGCGTGCGATGGCCGGTTCAGCACCTCGTCGCTGCTGCCCTGCTCCACAATTTTACCATCGACCATAAACACCACCTGATCAGCCACTTCTCTGGCGAAACCGATCTCATGGGTGACCACCACCAGCGTGGTGCCGGAACGGGCGAGTTTTTTGATGACATCCAGCACTTCGCCCACCAGCTCCGGGTCTAGCGCCGAGGTGGGCTCATCAAACAGTATGACTCGCGGACGCAGCGCCAGCGCGCGGGCAATGGCGATGCGCTGCTGCTGTCCGCCGGAGAGATGGCGCGACCAGGCATCCGCTTTATCACGCAGCCCCACCACATCCAGCAGGCTATACGCCTGCTCAACGGCCTCTTTTTTGCTCAGTTTTTTATGGGCGACAGGCGCTTCAATCAGGTTTTCCAGCACCGTGAGATGCGGGAAGAGATTAAAGTTCTGGAACACATAACCCACATTGACGCGCTGTTTGAGGATCTCTTTCTCTTTTAACTCGTAGAGTTTGTCACCCCGACGGCGATAGCCGATGTAATCCCCGTCAATCTGAATAAACCCTTCGTCGACGCGCTCAAGGTGGTTGATGGTGCGCAGCAGGGTCGATTTACCGGAGCCGGACGGTCCGAGGATCACCGTGACGGATCCCGGTGGGATCTCAAGCGACACGTTATCGAGCGCTTTATGGCGACCAAAGAATTTACTGACGCCGGTAATGGAAATATGTCCTTCATGAGAGGCTTGCATGGACGGGCTCCTGTGCGGGCGTGGTGGTGACGGAACGGGAACGGGTACGGCTGAGGGTACGGTTCTGATTCACCGCCGAGCGACGTTCGCTGCGGGCCAGTCCCCGCTCAACACCATACTGGATAGCGGACAACACGGTGGTAATCACCAGGTACCAGGCAGCCCCCACCATCAGCAGCGGGATCACCTCCTGCGTGCGGTTGTAAATCATCTGGATGGTGTAGAACAGCTCCGGCATGGCCAGCACGTAAACCATCGCCGTCCCCTTCGCGAGACTGATGATTTCGTTAAACCCGGACGGCAGTATGGTGCGCAGCGCCTGAGGCAGAATGATCCGCACCGTACGACGCCAGGCCGGTAGCCCCAACGCAGCGGCCGCTTCATACTGACCATGATCCACGCCGAGGAAGCCCCCGCGAATGATCTCCGCGGTATAGGCGCTCTGCACCAGCGTTAGCCCGACAACGGCGGTAGAGAATTGCCCCAGCACATTGATGGTTTCAAAGCTGCCCCAGGTCATGCCGGTGAACGGCACCCCGAGCGAGAGCGTGTCGTAGAGATAGGAAAAGTTATAAAGGATGATCAGCACTACAATCAGGGGCAGCGAGCGAAACAGCCAGATATAGCCCCAGGCCAGGCTGCTCAGCAGCCAGGATGACGAGAGTCTCGCCAGCGCCAGCATACCGCCCAAAATCACGCTCAGCGCGGTGCCGATCAGCGTCAGCAGTAATGTCTGGCCGACGCCTTCAAGGATCACCGGGTCGAAGAACCAGCGGGCAAACACAGACCACTCCCAGCGCGGGTTAAAGGCGACGGACTGGACAACGACCGCCAGGACAAACAGCGCCACCACGGCACCGACGGCCCGTAGCGGATAACGCGCCGGGACCACTTTTATGGTTTCAACGTTGCTCATCATCGTACCTCATGCGGTTTTACTTAACGCTTCACGAACCAGCGTTTTGGTGAAACGCAACCGACCATCAAACGGGGGCTGGCTGTACTCTTCCGGATCGCGGTTGAGATCGAACTGCGGCTGGTAACCCTGGCTAAGATAGAGCCGTACCGCTTCCGGCTGGCGAAAACCGGTGGTCAGGTAGATCTGGCTGTAGCCTGCCAGCACCGCCCGGCGCTCCAGCTCCTGCACCACGCGCCCCGCAAGCCCCTGCTGACGCAGGCTTTTGTCCGTCCAGATGCGTTTGATTTCTGCGGTGCGTTCGTCGAAGGGTTTGTACGCCCCGGTGGCAATAATCTTCCCGTCACGCTCCAGGACGATAAACAGCCCCTGCGGCGCCAGATACCACTCGGTGAGCTCGACCTCAGCATCTTTCGAAAAATAGTCACCGTAGCGGGCAGCGTATTCACCGAACAGCCCATTGATGATGGGCTGAAGATCGGCATCTTCCGGCGAAACGTCACGAAATTGTTCGCTCATAACGCCTCCTTAATCACCCAGACCGGCCGGGTTGACTTCCGACTGCGGGATGCGTTCCACCCCTTCTCCCCAGCGGTTCAGCACTTTGTCGTAATCGCCGTTTTTGATCACGCCATTAAGCGCGGTCTGCACCGGTTCCACCAGGCCGCTGCCTTTTTTCAGCGTCACCGCGATATGCGCCGCCTTCGGCCAGCCGCCGTCAACGCTTCCCACCAGTTTGGTTTTACCGGTCAGCGCCGCTTTCCACGCGCCAATCACGTTTGGGCCAAAATACGCATCCGCACGCCCGGACTGGAGCGCCAGCGTTTGTGCCGCATCATCTTTGGTGTAGACCGGGGTAAACGGTTTCAGTCCCTTCTTAAGGTTTTCGGCGTTCCATGCCAGCAGGATGGCCTCCTGGTTAGTGCCTGAGCCGACAATAATCCGCAGCCCGGCAATGTCCTCCGCCTTCTGCAGGGATGTGATTGGGCTGGTTGATTTCACATAGAAACCGAGCGAATCCTTACGGTAGGTGGCGAAATCAAACTTCTCCTTACGCGCTTTAGTCACGGTGATGTTGCTGATCGCCGCATCGTATTTCCCGGAGGCCACCCCCAGCGGCCAGTCCTCCCAGGAGGTTGGCACCACGTTCAGCTCCAGCCCCAGGCTGTCCGCCACCAGACGGGCCACGTCAACTTCGCTTCCCAGAAGCGTTTTGTTGTCATCCGAGAAAACCGTCAGCGGCGGTTGATTGAGGCCCGCCACCGCGACGGTAAATTTCCCCGGCACGGCAAAGCGATAATCTTTCGGCAACTGCGCGATGGCATCGCCGTTTTTGGCGGTATTGATCGGCGTTTTGTTGGCCTCAATACTCACACCGGTGCCGTTAATGTTCACATTCTCTGCCCAGACGGCAGGGGTAAAGGCCAGCGCGAGCGCCAGAATAAGCGATGGTTTATGCATAGCGGGTTCTCTTTTATTGTTGTGTGAACTGATTTTTGGGTTCGTCCAGGCCCAGGCTGTCGCGCAGCGTGGTCCCGGGGTAGTCAGTGCGAAACAGGCCGCGGGCCTGTAGCACCGGCACCACCAGGTCAACAAAGCGCGGGAAGGTATCTGGCGTCCCGCCCTGGATGATGAAGCCGTCGGCTGCATAGCCGTCGAACCACGCCTGCAGGCCGTCCGCCACCTGCTCCGGCGTGCCGGAAAAACGGGGGCGTGGTGAGGCCGCTTCCAGCGCGACCTGACGCAGCGTCAACTGACGTTCGCGGGCATTGCGCTTTATCTCATCCGTGGTACTGCGGAAGCTGTTTTTTCCCAGATCGCCGAGGTCCGGGAACGGCTCGTCGAGCGGATACTGGCTGAAATCGTGATGTTCGAAATAGCGTCCGAGATAATTGAGGGCATCCTTAACCGACACCAGCGCCGCGGTGGTCTGGTACTGGTTTTCCACATCTTCGGCATCTTTTCCGACAATCACGCTCACGCCCTGGAAAATGTGCAAATCAGAAGCACGACGACCGTTGTTTCCCAGCTGCTGCTTCACATCGCGGTAGAACGCTTGTGCTTCTTCGAGAGTTTCATGGTGGGTGAAGATCGCATCGGCATGCTTCGCAGCCAGCTTTTTACCGTCGTCCGATGCGCCAGCCTGGAACACTATCGGACGTCCCTGCGGCGTGCGACCAATATTGAGTGGCCCGGCAACCTGGAAGAAATCACCACGGTGATCCAGGGTATGCAGTTTGGCGGGGTCAAAAAACTGACCACTCTCTTTGTTGCGAACAAAGGCATCGCCTTCCCACGAGTCCCACAGCCCTTTCACTACGTCAAGATACTCATCCGCAATGCGGTAGCGCAGCGCGTGCTCGGGGTGTTTTTCACGCGAGAAGTTCCTTGCCGACCCTTCCAGCGGCGAGGTCACGACGTTCCAGCCCGCGCGGCCGTTGCTCAGATGATCCAGGCTGGCAAACTGGCGCGCCACGGTAAAGGGTTCGCTGTAGGAGGTGGATAACGTGCCCACCAGACCCAGACGCGAGGTAATGCTCGCCAGCGCGGAGAGCACCGTTAACGGCTCAAAGCGATTTAAAAAATGCGGGATCGACTTCTCATTAATGTAGAGGCCATCGGCTACGAATAAAAAGTCGAGCTTGCCCTCCTCTGCTTTTAACGCCGTCGCTTTGACGAAATCAAAATTAATACTGGCATCGGCGACCGCCGCAGGATGGCGCCAGGCGGACATATTCCCGGAAGCACCGTGCAAAATGGTCCCCAGCCGCAATTGTCGGGTTGCAGACATATTCACCTCTTCTGAATTAAACGTGTTGCAGGGCTTTTACCGCAAGCTGTGCAAAATAACGGGCAGCCGGCTCAATTAATGCTTCGTCCGGATTAAAGGCCGGGTGATGTAAACCATACGGGCTATTGCTGCCAATGCTGACAAACGCGCCGGGGATCTGCTGCAGATAGACTGCAAAATCCTCTCCGCCCATATGCAACTCGGCATGCTGCGTTTCATAACCCGCTTCCCGGGCGACCGACGTGGCAAACGCCGCCCAATGCTCGTCATTGACCAGCGCAGTCGGTCCGGCATACCAGGTGATATCAATCCGGGCACTGAAGGCGCTGGCGAATCCGGCAGCGATTTCACCGACGCGCGCTTTGACGTTCTGTTGAACTTCCGTGCGATGCGTGCGCAGCGTCCCTTCCAGCTCAACGCTTTCCGGCAGGACGTTCCAGGTATTGCCGCCCGCAATGCGCGTTACGCTCAGCACAACGGAGTCCAGCGTATTCACGTTGCGACTGGCGACGCTCTGCAACGCGGTAACAAGCTGGCTTGCCAGCACAATCGCGTCGTTGCCTTCATGAGGCCGTGCGGCATGAGCACCTTTGCCGGTAATGCGGATCACAAACCGATCGACGTTGGCATAGAACGGCCCGCCGCGGGTGGCAAATTCACCCACCGGCAACCCCGGCTCGTTGTGCATACCGAAAATGGCGCTGACATCACGTAACGCCCCGGCCCGCACCATGCTCTTCGCTCCGCCAAAGTTCTCTTCGGCAGGCTGGAACAGGATCCGCACGCGACCGTTGAGCAACGCTTCACGTTCTTTTAGTTTTAATGCCGCCCCGAGGATCACGCTGGTGTGGATGTCATGACCGCAGGCGTGCATCACCCCCGAACGTTGCGAGCTAAACGCCACCCCGCTGCGCTCTTCGATCGGTAAGGCATCAATGTCCGCCCGCAGGGCAATCAGTTTGTTGCCGGTGCCGATCTCCGCCACCAGCCCGGTAGGCAAGTCATAAGGTAGCGGCGTAATACCGGCATGGGTCAGCCACTGGTGCAAACGGGCGGTTGTTTCCACCTCCTGGCCCGACAGCTCCGGGTGCTGGTGCAGCTCACGACGCCAGGCAATCAGTTGTTCGCCAAAACGCATACGTTAACCTCCCCGTTAAGTCGCGCCTGCGCCAGCAGACGCAGGGACTGCACGCGCGCGGCGCCGTCCACAACCGGTGTGTCGATAATGAATTCGTCAATACCCCACTGGTGATGCAGGGCGTCCAGTTGTGCCAGTACCGACTCAGCGGTCCCGGCCACCAGAGACTGCGCGCGACGCGCTATACGCAGCGGCTCGCTGCCTGCCTGACGCGCAAACGCATAGGCTTGCTCTTCGCTGGCCACCGTAACGCGCTGGCCGTTTGCCAGCTCCACGCCCCAGACTTCAACCTTTTGTGCCAGCGAGTGCGCCTGGGCCTGAGAGTCCGCCACAACGACCTGCACCGCCACAATCACCTCCCGGGCGCTGTGTTCACGCCAGGTGGTGATGACCTCGCGCAGCAGGTCGGGATCGCCATTCAGGTGAGCGGCAAAGACAAAATGCCAGTTGAGCTTTGCGGCCAGCAGAGCACTTTCGACACTCGCCCCCAGCAGAAATCCCTGCGCCGGAACCGGCGGCAAAGGCGTGGCGCGCACCGCCTCCTCCGCGGACTGATTTTCAGGACGGATCCAGCTATCGAGCTGCGCCAGCTGTTCGGCAAAGCTGCCCTTTTCCTGCTGATTCAGACCGAGTTGCAACGCGCGGGTGGAGAGCGGCAGACCGCCAGGCGCTTTTCCAACGCCCAGATCCACGCGTCCGGGAGCCAGGGCAGCCAGGAGATTGAAATTTTCTGCAACTTTATACGGGCTGTAGTGTTGCAGCATGACACCGCCCGATCCCACCCGGATACGCGTAGTCTGCCCGAGGATCCAGGCAATCAATAACTCCGGCGAGGGGCTGGCCAGCTGCGGGGTGTTGTGGTGTTCGGCAATCCAGAAACGGTGATAACCGAGAGTTTCCGCCTGTTGCGCCAGCGCCAGGGTTCGCGCCAGCGCATCGGCGGCTGTTTCATTTTCAGCGATGGGGCTTTTATCCAGAATGCTGATTCGCCAGGACATGTTGCGTTCTCGTTTGACTTAACATGTCGTTATTAATAAAGGCGTATTTCACCGCTGAGAAACAATTAATTTACATTTGGTTTGCCGGAAATCAGATATATAAAACCCTGTTAAGAATAAGACTTTAGGGAGGCGATAAGCGTTTCCGCCTGAGCGCGGCGGGTAATACGGATAAAGCGTATGTGTGCGTAGTCCGGATTTTGCATATCGACCTGATAACGCCTGCGGTTGTTGCGCCAGGTTTTAATCGTCCAGATGATAATGGACTCTCTGCTGAGGAAGGCGCGCCGAAAACTCTCTTTATTGCCCGTTCCCGGCCAGAGTTCGTGTTGATGCCAGGCCCGCTTGATCGCCCGGATAACGGCCTGATACAGCGTACGGACAAATCCATAGTCCACCCAGACGACCAGATCCACATTGCGCCATTTAACGGGGCGCGTGCGGTTATAGTTGCCATCGAGCACCCAGTTTTGAGAAGCGCTTAATGCATGCTCCAGTTTTTCCAGAAACGCATCATCTGCTGTGCCCTGCCAGTTCGGGCGCCAGTAAAGCCTGTCCATCTCAATATAAGGAATAGCCAGCTCATCAGCGATCCGTCTTGCCAGCGTGGTTTTTCCACTTCCGCTGGTGCCGATTACATTAATTTTCACCGTTAGCCTCGTTCTGGCAGAATAAAAACCAAACCGATCATAGCTTTTACCTTCCGCTAGTTCCACTGAGCAACTGATAAGCGCCACTGATGTTTAAATCATCAATCCGCGAATCTTTTGTCTAAAAACTCACCACGATTCAGCGCGTTGTGATCCCCGTCTGCTCTGACCACACGATTTCCTTCGACGTGCATCACTTTCGGCACGGTTATATTTTGCGTCGCTTATCAATTGCAGGTAGGATGCCTCGCCATGTTTCGCCTTATCCATACGCAGAATGACTGGGAAGGCGACATGTGTTTGCGCAGAAGCAATCGTTTGTATGCTCTCTGCCAGGCAGGACTATCACGATAATGGTTCAGACAGGCAAACAGGTAACTCAATGAAAACAAGCAATAAAAGCGCAGCCGATCATCATGCTGCTAAACGTCGCTGGTTAAACTCCCATGAAGAGGGCTACCACAAAGCGATGGGCAACCGTCAGGTTCAAATGATCGCCATCGGCGGCGCTATCGGTACAGGTCTGTTTTTAGGTGCTGGTGCACGTCTGCAGATGGCTGGCCCGGCTCTCGCCCTCGTCTATCTGGTGTGCGGGATCTTCTCCTTCTTCATTCTTCGCGCGCTGGGCGAACTGGTACTGCATCGCCCTTCCAGCGGCAGCTTTGTCTCTTACGCCCGCGAATTTCTCGGTGAAAAAGCCGCCTATGTCGCTGGCTGGATGTACTTCGTTAACTGGGCGATGACCGGTATCGTCGATATCACTGCCGTTGCGCTGTATATGCACTACTGGGGCGCGTTTGGCGATATCCCGCAGTGGGTCTTTGCGCTTGGCGCCCTGGCGATTGTCGGCACTATGAATATGATCGGCGTGAAGTGGTTCGCCGAGATGGAGTTCTGGTTTGCACTGGTAAAAGTGCTGGCGATTGTGATTTTCCTGGTCGTCGGTACCGTCTTCCTCGGCAGCGGTAAGCCGCTGGACGGCAATGCAACCGGCTTCCATCTGATAACCGATAACGGCGGCTTCTTCCCGCACGGTCTGCTGCCGGCGCTGGTTCTGGTGCAAGGCGTGGTGTTCGCCTTTGCCTCTATCGAACTGGTGGGTACGGCGGCGGGCGAATGTAAAGACCCGCAGACCATGGTGCCAAAAGCCATTAACAGCGTGATCTGGCGTATCGGTCTGTTCTATGTGGGTTCTGTGGTGCTGCTGGTTCTGCTGCTGCCATGGAACGCCTACCAGGCGGGTCAGAGCCCGTTTGTGACCTTCTTCTCTAAGCTCGGCGTGCCATACGTGGGCAGTATCATGAACATCGTGGTGCTGACCGCGGCGCTCTCCAGCCTGAACTCTGGCCTCTATTCTACCGGCCGTATTCTGCGCTCCATGTCGATGGGTGGCTCTGCGCCGAAGTTTATGTCGAAGATGAGCAAGCAGCAGGTGCCATATGCCGGTATCCTGGCGACGCTGGTGGTCTACGTGTTCGGTGTGTTCCTGAACTACCTGGTGCCGTCACGCGTGTTCGAAATCGTACTGAACGTGGCCGCGCTGGGGATTATCGCCTCCTGGGCCTTTATCGTGGTCTGCCAGATGCGTCTGCGCAAAGCCATTAAAGAGGGCAAAGCAGCTGACGTGAGCTTCAAGATGCCGGGTGCTCCGGTGACCTCATGGCTCACCCTGCTGTTCCTGTTCAGCGTGCTGGTACTGATGGCGTTCGACTACCCGAACGGCACCTATACCATCGCCACCATTCCGCTGCTGGCCGTTCTGCTGATTGCTGGCTGGCTTGGCGTGCGTAAGCGCGTGCATGAAATCCACAGCACCGCGCCGGTTCATCATGAAGATGAAAAACACGACGGCCCGCTGGTGGAAGAGACCTCGCGTTAATAAAAAAGCCGGATGGCGGCTTCGCCTTACCCGGCCTACATTTCAGGGTTTTGTAGGCCCGGTAAGCGCAGCGCCACCGGGCAAAGCCCGCATTAGAGCGCGATACGTACCACATCGTCAGGCTGGGTCGCTTCCTGCTGACGGGTGGATTTCTGTTTCACCGTCACGTACAGCGTTTTGCCATCGGCAGAGAGCGCCAGGCTGTTTGGATAGACCGGCGTGTCGAAGGTTTTCGTCACTTTGTAGGTTTTGGTGTCAATCACGCTCACCTTTCCGGCTTCACGATGCGTCACGTACGCTTCGTTGCGCGTCGGGTTAAAGAGCACCGCCAGCGACTCTGGCGTCGCAATCTTCTCAATCACGCTGCCATCTTTCAGGCTCACCACCAGCACTTCCGGCTGTTTTGAATCGGTCAGGAAGGCACGCTGCCCGGCCGTATCCAGACTCAGGTTCAGATAGAAGTGCTCTTTACCATCATCCTGCACCTTTTTGCGGCTGATGATTTTGTTGCTGGCGGTATCAATTGTCACCAGTTCGCCGTCGGCGTTGGTGGTATAGAGTCGTTTCGCCTGCGCATCCAGCGCCAGGCCGGTGCCGTAAGTACCGGTATTGGCGATGGTATCCTTCAGCTTCAGCGTTGTGCCATCCACCACCCAGATCACGCTCTCTTTACCGACCCCGGTGATGTACACGGTGTGGGTGGCATCATCCGCCACCAGTTGGCGTGGCTGCAGCGGTTTGACCGTGTCACTGCGTTTGCGGTCGTCCAGAACCAGGCGCCCTTTCACCTCGCCCGTTTTGGCATCAATGGCGGTCACGGCACCGTTGATGGTGTTGCCCAACCACAGCGTCTGGGAGGCCGAATCCAGGGTGGCGCCAAACGGTTTAAGATCGTTATGAATAACCTGCGTCACGTCCAGTGTGACCGGATCGAGGCGATACACAATCCCGCCTTTATCCATTTTACGGCTTTGTGATGTCGCAACCCACAGCGCCTTCTCCTGCTGGCTCACGGCCATTTCATACGCGCCTTTGCCTACCGCTTTGCGCAACATCTCTTCGCCAGCATGCACCTGGAAGGTACCGGCAAGCAGTAAAGCGCTACACAACAGAGAACGACGCAGACGCGGCGAGCACAGATGACGTAAAGACATAACAATTCCTTTTTCACAAGAGGGGGTGTACTGCTGACATCACTTCCGGTCGGCAACGTCATGGCATTGCCGTTTTGTTAATGAGAATAGTAATCATTAATCAGCAAAATGTGGAGTTTTTCTTTTCCGTTTCGCCTTTCCTTAACGCAATGTGCGGTTATAGTTTTCAAAGTATTTACAAAAGTTTTAACATATATGCACATGTTCCATTTGGTACGTTTCTTATCCTTAACCGGTTTATTTCATGAAAATCATTTCTGCCCATAGGGCTACGCTTCCACTGCTGCTGGCTCCTGTTATCTTTTCGCCCCTCACCGCGATGGGCGCGGATGAACAGACCCTGATCGTCAGCGCCACCCCACAAACGGTATCGGAGCTTGATACCCCGGCGGCGGTCAGCGTCGTGAACGGCGATGATATGCGTCACGCCGCGCCACGCATTAACCTCTCGGAATCGCTTGGTAGCGTCCCGGGCCTGCAAATTCAGAACCGCCAGAACTACGCCCAGGATCTGCAGCTGTCGATGCGTGGCTTTGGTGCCCGCTCCACCTTCGGGGTGCGCGGTATTCGAATGTACGTGGATGGGATCCCGGCGACCATGCCAGACGGCCAGGGCCAGACCTCTAACATCGATCTCTCCAGCGTTGAGAGCGTGGAAGTGCTGCGCGGCCCCTTCTCTGCCCTGTATGGCAACGCCTCCGGCGGCGTGATCAACATCAACACCCAGACCGGTCAACAACCGCCGACCATTGAGGCCAGCAGCTATTACGGCAGTTACGGTACCTGGCGCTACGGGATGAAAGCCACCGGCGCGATGGGCGACGGCACACACGCGGGCGATGTGGATTACACCGTATCCACCACCCGCTTCACCACCAAAGGCTACCGCGATCACAGCGGTGCGCGGAAGAATCTCGCCAATGCCAAACTGGGCGTGCGGATTGACGATGCCAGCAAGCTGACGCTGATCTTTAACAGCGTGGACATGAAAGCCAACGATCCGGGTGGACTGAATTACCAGGAGTGGCAGGATAACCCGCACCAGTCTCCGCGTGGCGATCAGTACAACACGCGCAAAACCATCAAGCAGACCCAGGCCGGGCTGCGCTATGACCGCCAGCTCAGCGCGCAGGACGATCTCAGCGTCATGATGTACGCCGGCGAGCGTGAAATGACCCAGTACCAGTCGATCCCTTATCAGCCACAGCTGCGCCCCTCCCACTCTGGCGGCGTGATTGATATGCAGCGTCACTATCAGGGCATCGATACACGCTGGACGCACCGCGGCGAACTGCTGGTGCCGGTGACCTTTACCACCGGCCTGAACTACGAAAACATGAGCGAAGATCGTCGCGGGTATGAGAACTTCGTGATGAACAACGGCGTACCGGAGTACGGCGTAAAAGGCGACAAGCGCCGCAACGAACGTAACCTGATGTGGAACGTCGATCCTTACCTGCAAACCCGCTGGCAGTTAACCCAGAAACTCTCTGTGGATGCCGGGGTACGTTACAGCTCCGTCTGGTTTGATTCCAACGATCATTACGTTACGCCAGGCAACGGCGACGACAGCGGCGACGCGAGCTATCACAAGTGGCTCCCGGCCGGGGCGGTGAAGTATGCCGTGACCGACGCGTGGAACCTTTACGCTGCGGCAGGTCGTGGATTTGAAACCCCCACCATCAATGAACTCTCCTACCGCGCGGATAACCAGGGCGGCCTGAACATTGGCCTGAAACCGTCCACCAACAATACTTATGAAGTGGGTAGCAAAACCCGCATCGGCAATGGCCTGCTGACCGCGGCCCTGTTCCGCACCGACACCGACGATGAAATTGTGGTGGATGCCAGCTCTGGCGGACGTACCAGCTACAAAAACGCCGGTAAAACCCGTCGTCAGGGGGTGGAAGTTTCACTCGATCAGCAGTTTGCTGAAAACTGGAAGCTGAAAATGGCATGGACATATCTGGACGCCACCTACCGCACCAACGTCTGCGGTGATGACAACTGTAACGGCAACCGGATGCCGGGTATTGCCCGCAATATGGGCTTTGCCTCGTTTGGCTGGCAGCCTGAGGAAGGCTGGTATGCGGGTACCGACGTGCGTTACATGAGCGATATCATGGCCGACGACGAAAACACGGCAAAGGCTCCGTCTTACACGGTGGTCGGTCTGAATACCGGGTATAAGTTCAACTATGGCAACTGGGGCCTGGATCTCTTTGGTCGCGTTGATAACCTGTTCGACAAAACGTATGCCGGCTCGGTGATTGTCAACGAATCCAACGGGCGTTATTACGAACCTGCTCCGGGTCGTAACTACGGCGTTGGCCTGTCGGTTGCTTATCGTTTCGAGTAGGACTAAAACAGGCATTTTATTGCCTGTTTTTCTCTTTCGTAATCTTAAATATCGTTCCTGATGGCGTAGAGCCATCAGGACTTATTCATGGAGCGAATGTTTTACGACGGGAATATAGATTGGCTACTAAATAATTCCTCAGCTAAAATATTGACGCTGTAAAAGTGAATTAGCTTCATCAATCAGTTTATCCACCGCTTTCTGGCTGGCTTCAACATCCCCTCTTTCCAGTGCCGCAAGTAACTCCTCGTTGTGATACGCCGACGCTTTGATGTCGTTGAGCTCCTGATGCAGATAGTTAATACAGGGCCCGATGCGTATCCACAGCTGCTCATTTAATGCGCTGAGCGTTGGCATCTCCGCATACTGATAAAGGGTGAACCGAAACACGCGATTCGCGTGCAGCGCCTGCTGAACATTGCCGTTGCGCATCGCCTCATGAAAGGCATCCGACATTTTGCGCAACGTCTCAAGCTTAGCTGGCGTCATATGCTGACAGGCGGCCGCTACCGCCATTGGTTCCAGTTGTTTCCTGATAGCGGTGATCTCGTTATAGCGTTCCAGCGTGACCTCCGGCACCAGAAACGCCTGCGCCGGTGTGGCCTGCAGCGCCCCTGAGGAGACCAGTCGCAAAAGTGCCTCACGAACCGGTGTGATA
Source organism: Enterobacter sp. SECR19-1250 (assembly GCF_013391025.1). Taxonomy (NCBI): domain Bacteria; kingdom Pseudomonadati; phylum Pseudomonadota; class Gammaproteobacteria; order Enterobacterales; family Enterobacteriaceae; genus Enterobacter; species Enterobacter sp. SECR19-1250. Next base: position 38,897 of record NZ_JACASJ010000026.1, read on the forward strand.
CTGGTTCCTAATTTATCCGCAATCTCTTTGGTAATCAGTCGAGCGCCAGGTTTCAACGAGCCTGTAATTAATGCCCCTTTCAAACTGATTTCAACTTGCATGGTAAGACTGATTCTTTGCGCTTTCTCTAAATGATCCAAATCAAGCATGTTCAATTCCTGTAGCTAAAACTTAATGCTATTTATTAACGTCAGTTTAAATAAACGACGTTGGTCCGATATATCCTGTATCGTCATGCCTGGTGGTGGGAAATGCGTATAAACATCAAAAAGTACAAACACGGTTTTTTATCGCTCTTTGGCTCATCCGCAAGGAAGGCACGAAAGCTGTGTAGGTTTAATTAAAGACAATATATCGTATCTTCACAAATAAATATGGCGGGTTA